>JAGHBS010000142.1 GCA_021160865.1 Planctomycetota bacterium
ATGTTATCGCACACCAGCACCATCGTCCCATCACCAACGGAAATCACGCCGTAACCGAGACCTGACCAGCAATTATGATGTATATGACAATGATCGACCTGCCCTACTGCCCCCTTGCTGAAATAAAGCGCTCTTGCAAAGGCGGTTACTTCACAATGATCAACGCGGATATTCTTTACCCCCCTTGCCTGCAAGCAGCAACTATCGCTGTATTTAGCGGGGGTAGGATTAAGCCCGTAGAGCTTCATACGAGTTATTCGTATATTATCACCTGCTGCCCGAAAGATAAGCCCATTTCTTACAGATGAAATAAACGTCTTCGACCCTTCGCCCAGCAAGGTCAAGCCAGCCGGTATATTGACGCCCTTTATGACATATTTACCTGCAGGAAGATAAACGACGGGTATCCCCTCGGCAGCTGCTTTATCACAGGCAGCCTGTACGTCAGCAGTGGTGAAACCCTTCACCACGACCCTGTTGGAAAGGTATTTTTGCTCATCCGGGCTAAGCGGAACATCCGGACCGATTGCCTTGGTGTCTACCCGCGTGCCTGGCTTGGTTGACCAAATGAGGAATTCTGGCTGCCTTTTCGTTATAAATTTGAACTCTTCACTCGTTGATTCGTTCCCTGCTTCATCGATCGATTTAATCACGAAGTAATATGTTGTTTCAGGCTTTAGATTCTCAAGACGGCATCGATGGAATCTCACGTAAAAAGGCTGGTCTACCTGCCCGGAATATTTACCCGACGCTCTACCATACGCCAAAGTCGATCGGCATTTCTCATCGCTTTGCCATTCGATTAGTGCAGAATAACTCGTAATGCGTCCAGCATCTAATTTAGAAATCCTCGGCGGGGTCTTATCGGGCAGTAGCCGAATTTGAATAGATGTGATTTTATCCTTATCGACTTTTACAGATTGAATATAAGGCTGATATCCCTTAGCCAATATCTTCAATTTATAATTACCTGCCGGAACTTGCATATTGAACTTACCTTTATCATTGCTTGTGCTGCTGAACAAACCAGCAGTGATCTTGACGCCAGCAAGAATTCTTCCGGAAGCATCTTCAACTTTTCCTGCGATAGTTCCACGCGGACAGCCTTGAGCGTAGATTTTGAGAATCTCCTCATCCGTCAGGGCACGGGAATAAATCCTCACTTCATCGATTATCCCCTTGAAGAAGGTATCCAATCGATCATTCGCATACCATGCACCAAGATATAGATCTGTCTTGGAAGGATAAATCCCACCTTCAGGAGGAGTTGCTGTAAATTGATCCTGCTTGCCGTTGATATAAATCTTCATCGTCTTACCGTCGGACACTGCTGCTATATGTACCCATTTATCTTTAGGAACGATCTGATTGGAAGAATCGCACCAGGAGCTGTTCATCCCGGTAGAAGATAACGCGAAATTTACTCCACCCCTTGTCGGCTCGATGTCTAACTCGTAGCTCCGCTGACCCGAACCGTGACGATAATAAAACCATCTGCCGAAAATCGTTCCCCTCTCGGTGGCAGGCGATTTTATCCACGCCATCAAAGTAATTTGCTTATTCGCACTATCCAGAGAGGCAGATTTCTTGATACGAACGTAGCTGGTTTTACCGTCGAACAACAATCCGCCACCGATTCTACCACTTGTCCATGTAGCGTTGTGAATTTTCCCGTGATTCCGATTGTCCGACGCATCAAAGGCAATGTCTCCTTTACCCGCATCGAACTTCCAATAAGCAATCAGGCCATCTTCACGATAATTCGTGGTGGTAGTTAGAGCCTTGTCCCGACTTTTAGTTTTATTGCCTGCTTCATCAATACTTACGAGTGAGAAATGATATCGCTTCCCGGGTGTTAGTCCCGATAAAATAATATGATGCGACTTTACATACTTCGTCCCTTGTTCGGCTTGAGACTTCGTGTAGTTTCCTGCAGATATTCCGTATTCAACCTTTCCGATACAAGGTTCGTTTGTTTCCCATTCGATAATCGCCACCGAACCAATGGGGCTCAGCGAAGTGATGTTGAAAATTCTCGGTGCAACTTTATCCTCAACGATACTAATTCCAACGTTTGCTCGTTTATCTGCCTCAACTTGAACGTCGACAAATTGCCTTTTATAGCCATTCTTGCTGACCAGTAATTTGTATCTCCCGACGGGTACTACCAAGCTAAAGGTGCCATCAGTGGCGGTTCGAGTTTTGAAAGGTCCGATGGATACCTGAACATTGTCTATGGGCTTGCCTTTCGAATCCGTAATCTTACCGGAAATTTTACCCTTCGGACTGGCGAGGGAATAAATCTTAAGTATCTCATCAGCACTTAGTGCCTTACTATAGATTCGCACCTCATCAATCTTTCCTTTGAAAGCGCAATCCCACTTATCTTTTCCCCATCTCCAGATTCCTATATACAAATCCCCCTTGGCCTGATGGACCTTGTAGGGGGCATCTTTTTTGATAACAGAGAGCTTCCCATTGATATATATCTTTGCCGTCTTGCTGTCTCCGTCGAAAACGGCAGCCAGATGAACCCATTTCCCCTTCTGTATAGATTGCTTAGGCGAATAGCACCAGCAACTAGCTGCCCCCTCAGGTGAGATAGCAAAGCCGGCTACCGCCCCCTTGTCTTTTACTTCCAACAACATACTTCGATCAGCAGTACCTTCGTATAGCCAGCAACATAGGACGGTATATCTTCCCTGCAAAGAGGTTTTCACCCACGCTGTTACAGTAATTTGCTTATCCGGCTTATTCAAAGTAGCTGATTTGGGGACAACCACATAATCATCTACACCATCAAACTTCAATGCCTTACCAGATACTCCTTCACACCAAACAGCCCCATGAATTACTCCATCGTTTCCATTGCCGGAAGCATCTCGAAGCTTAGTTCCTGATCCTTCATCGAACTTCCAATAAGCAACCAGGCCATCTTCCTGATTTGCCTCGCAAAGGGACGCTGGAAAACCTATCGTCAACAAAATAAAAAGCCCCGAAACAACCAGCCCTAAAGCCCTCGATTTCTCCCGTTCGCCCATTTCTATCTCTCCTTTCCAATTCGACATCATGGTTTCAATACACTCTAAACAGTTTGGCACCGGGATAGTATGCAGAGAGAATTTCTTTCACCGACCAGCCACGCCTGGCTTTTCCCTCAGCCCCCCACTGGCACAATCCGACGCCATGCCCCATACCCCGGCCGTCTTCAAAGACGATGCTATCACCGTTATCACGAATCTGGCAATTCATACTGTAAAGCTGCTTCGTTCTGGGATCATTATATCTCAACAATGTCAAACGAAGCGTCTCAGCCAGCATATTTACCTTCTTTCCATTTATTCCAATGATATTAATCCAAACAGGTCTGGCAGGAAGGCCTGCTGATCCTTTAAACACCTCTACAACCTCAATGGTCTTGATGCCGCCTATGGAAGCAACTTGTGGGAAATCCCGCACAAGCGCACGATAGATAATATCCTTAGGAATGGAAACTGCTTGCCAGCGATAAAATTTGCATTTGCGACAATCATTGCAAATCTGACCACCTGCCAATGGCCCTGACGATACCTTTTTACCTGTTAGAACCTCTACGCTATTGACCATCCCGCCACAGCAGGCAGAGTAATATGCCTTGAATATCTTCTCATGACCTTCTGAGCCATAAGCAAGAACGATGCCTCGAGTGGTTTCAACGGCAAGGCGGGATTTCTCACTCTCAGCACGAATGCCCCGATAAACCTGCGATGATTGATCAGCCCGAAGATCATATCGATGCACCTGACCGAAGGTATTCATCTCATAAAGGGCATAGGTGCGAGCAGCGATAGCTTGAACTTGATAAGTAACCGGAGACCATGAACTATACAATTCCCCTCCGAGCACACTGCTAAGATATGCCTCAAGATTAATATAGTTAATCGCAAGAATGCCGCCACTGCCGTCAGCACAAAAAACCATCTTGCCACGATAGCATCCTGTTCCGATACAGATAAACGAATCCGTATCAGCAACGATACTCAACTCTGGTGAAAGATATTTCCGTGTGCCCAGCGACCATTGCCCCCCCTGCCTTGTCAGCACTACCTGCTGAAGCGGCTGATACGAACTTAATAAGATTTGCCCCGTTGATGAAATAATCTTATATCCGCCAGTAGTTGAAAGGCTAATCCTTTCATCATGAGCCACCAGCACACGAATAATCGGCACATTACCACAACTAACCGATGGCGAGGATATTGATGTGTCGCTCTTCGGACAGCCTACGATTAACAATAGACCGATTGATAGGGCTAAAAGAGTTGTTGTTGCGATTATGTTGAATCCGCGTTCAGTCATCAATCAACATTTATCCCGATTATCCATAAGGATACACGAAGGTAATACACCATCCCCCAACGATTTTCATCTGGATTAGCTCCCTGTCATACTTATCTATACCTGCTTTACAGTCTGTCAAGAACTTGCACCGCACTAAGATCTTATGGGGTTTGCCTTAATGACAAGCCATATTCAGCAAGACGACGTTTGACCTCTTCAAGAGATGTCTTACCGAAATTTGGACAGGCGAGTAATTCAGCTTCACTCTTACTTGCCAACTCCCCGAGCGTCTTAACCTTTAGTCGATCAAGGGCCTTTCGAATCCGAACCGGTAATTGCACCTGCGAAATCGGCGTAGCAAGGACACCCTCATTACTCACAGTAGCACCATGGGAGGTTTCAACGGGCATCGTCTCAGCAGCTTCTTCCCTCAGCTGACCTATCCGAAGATTTTTAGAAGCCAGCATTCTCTTTATCTCAGCAAGGGATGTTTCACCGAAGTTCTTGAACGAGAGCAACTCTGCCTCGGTTACGTGCAGCAGGTCGCCAAGAGTACGGATATTCATTTTCTTGAGGCAATTCCTCGCCCGAACCGACAATTCAAAATCTGTCACTGGAATAGCAAGTAAGTCATTACGGCGGGCAATACGCTTGGCTTCATCTTCGTCGAAGTACATATCCTTGGAAGCAAGGACATCCTTGAGAAATAACTGGGCACGAGCATGATTGGGATTACATTCCAGAATCCGTCTCAAACATCGTTCAGCATGATCATATTTACCGGCATCTTCATACAGCACCGCCAGATTTAATAAGGCATTTGCAAGGATGGGGTGAATGGGCTTTGCAGGCTGTTGTTCAGTAGTTGGCGTACCTTCAGCAGCAACTTTTTTCTGCGCAGCCTGTGGCTGGGTGATACATTCTAAGTAAAGTTCGATTGCCTTTTCTTCATCTCCGTGCAAATCGTAATAATACGCTAACCGGAAAGTAGCTGCTGGATGCCCGGGTTGAATCTGTCTTTCCTGTTCGTACCTCTCTTCTGCCGTATCATAATCACCCTTCAGTTCGGCAATCATACCTGCAACGTAATGCCAATTGGGGTCATCCTGACTTGCCTTTTCGATTTGCCTGATAATCTTTTCAGCCTCATCGATATTGCCCGCCAGGCAATGGACTTCAGCCATCTCGACTTCTATTGCCCTACTATCCCATCCACGATCCTTCGCAAGGCGCAGGTTTTCCAGCGCCTTATCCCATTGTCTTATACATTTATAACATTGGGCCTGGTAATAACGTCGTTCTTTGTTATCAGTACCTTTTCCAAGCAATTCAATCGCTTCATGAAATCTGCAAAGCATGAACTTTGCGATGCCGAGTTTTACCGCCGCTGCTCCGGTAGGTGAAGGATGCTCCGCTGCAAATCGTTCTACCAAGCGACGGAACTTCTTTACAGGCCCCTTCAACATTAAGGCCAATTCTTGCACCTTTTGACAATCTTCCTGCGTCCAACTCTCTTTATTCATTAATTCTTCAAGTTCTGAAATGGTCTCCATCAAATCTCTCCTACTCTCAAGGTTCTTTACCCGGACACAATGAACTTGCTATTATAATCTTATTGATTTGCTTTTCAAGGACTTGCCGTGTCAGAAGAAAAATCCAAACGGGCAATTCATATAATAATCAACCCGAAAAGCGGAAGCGGTCTGAAGCATTCTGCATTAGTGGAGTTTTGCACTATACTGAGAGGATATGGTAAAGAGATTATCGAATACCGTACCAAGGCACCCGAAGATGCAACCAGGTATGCAAAATCCATTCGGAATAATGCTCAAAGTGTGGTTGTCTGGGGCGGCGACGGTACCGTGCGCGAAGTAGCATCGGCATTGGTCGGCTCAAGCGTCCCGATGCTTGCCTGTCCGGTAGGCACTGAAAATCTCCTTGCCAAGGAGTTAAGCATCCCAAGCCATCCTCGCCGATTGGTTGAAACACTACTTAACGGACGCGTTGCACAATGCGATCTCGGGATAGTCAATGATCAGAATTTCTTGATGATCATAGGCGTTGGATTTGATGGTGAGGTGGTCCGACGACTCGCCGCCGTCCGAAGGGGGCATATCACGCATCTGAGTTATTTCTGGCCTATCTGGCGGACATTCTGGGAACATGACTTTCCCAAGTTGAAAATCATCGCTGACGGTGAAGAACTCTTTGATGATTATGGACTTGCCTTTGTCGGAAATATTTCACGATATGCAGCAGGGCTGAGAATTTGTCGCGACGCTCGTTTTGACGATGGCAAACTCGACCTTGTAATTTTTTCCTGTCAGAAACAAACCGCTTTGGTTCTCCATGCTGCATGGACCTTGCTTCGACGGCATCCACTGAAGGGAAACGTCATCTACCGTCAGTGTCGCAAGATACGCATCGAAACCGATCAACCCGTTCCCAGTCAGATTGACGGAGATGTTGGCCCGAATTGTCCGCTGGACATCGGTGTGCATAACAGTAAACTACTTCTAATCGTTCCACCACCCACGGTGCAGATAAGTCATTGGCCGTGGCGGACAGAGTTGCCATTATGAACAATGAGATGATTTCACATACAAACTTTCGTTGCCGAATCGGCGAAGTTGTCGTCGGTGCAGGAAAATTAGTCCTCATTGCAGGGCCATGCATGGCTGAGAGCCTCGATTTATGTTTGAAAGTAGCTGACCGATTATCCCGATTATGCCGTTCGCTCAATATTGGCTACATCTTCAAGAGTAGTTATGACAAAGCCAATCGTACTGCCGTGGATAGTCCCCGTGGGCCCGGGCTGGAAGAAGGTCTCAGGTGGCTTGATGAGGTTCGGCAGCACTTCGGCGTGCCTATACTTTCCGATATCCACGATGTCAGCCAGGCAGCACCAGCAGGAGAAGTACTCGATTGCTTGCAAATCCCTGCCTTTTTATGCAGACAAACCGACCTGCTTCTCGCCGCTGGTAGAAGCGGAAAGGCAGTCAACATCAAGAAAGGGCAATTCGTCTCGCCTGAGAAGATGCGATTTGCCGTTGAAAAGGTGCGCTCGACGGGAAATGATAATGTCATGCTCACCGAACGCGGCACCACCTTTGGCTACGATTTGCTCATAAACGATTTCCGTGCGATACCTATCATGCAGCAATATGCTCCAGTAGTCTTCGACGCCACCCATTCGACGCAACAGTCAGGTAGCGGAGCGGTGACCATCGGCCAACGACAATTCGTACCTACTCTTGCCAAGGCTGCCATTGCCGCTGGTGCTGATGCACTGTTCATAGAAACGCACCCTGACCCTGACAAAGCCCTTTCTGATGCTGCCAGTCAATGGCCGCTCGATAAGATGGAAGAACTTTTAAAACAATGTCTGGAAATCTTTGCCGCTACTCGGCTATAATGCCACCACCGTAAGAAACAAGGACGTGTGCCTGGTGCAAGGTGCAAGGAGGCAAATGATGAAATCCGTTCATATCATCGAAGCATCCCTTCCAATGGCGTGGGAACGTGCAGTATTAGCGTGCTGGGAGCAGGGCGAAAACTTTCCTACCGAGTATGATAAACCAGGCGATCCCAACAGTAGAGATATAATAGCCATGATTCACGTCACCAAGCCCTTTGAGGAACCGAGGATACATCGGGCATTTCCAGGAGGGCTGGACGATCTGGAAAAATACCGTGCGGAAGTACTTTATGGAGTGCACGATCACTGGGTCGACCCTGCTGCTGGCAAGTGGGAATACACCTATCACGAACGACTTTTTGAATACCGTGTGCCCGGTGTAGGGGTATTCAACCAAATTGCCACTGTCATTGAGAAATTAAAAGCAGTTCCCTACACCCGTCGAGCCCAGGCGATTACCTGGCAAGTATGGAATGATATGACCATCGCTGACCCTGCGTGCTTGCAACGTTTGTGGTTCAGAATATCCGATGGGAAATTGCATCTAAATGTCCATATCCGCTCCAACGATGCCTTCAAAGCAGCATTTATGAATATGTATGCATTTACAGAACTCCAGCGGATAGTGGCAAAAGAAATTGGCGTTGAACCGGGTGAATATATCCACATTGCTGATTCGTTCCACATCTATGGAAGTTACTTTGAGGAATTTGAGGGATTTTTGAAGACGCTCGAAACTCGCTCACCCGATCAGCGGGTATATACCACCGATTTTGCCCTTGATTTCTTCATCGAAGGCTGTGATGCCCTGCTGGCGGAAGAAGATATGCCCTCTGAAAAAAAGGCATTGGTTCAAAAACGCAAAGAAGAACTGCTTGCTATGAAATAAGGACTGTCTTATCGCTCTATCTGGAAAAATCTTCGGATTAATTGACGATACCTCATCGGAATTGCCCCTGCAGATACAATCTCATCAGCACGGCGACGAGCAGCTAACCATGCTTGATTAAAAGTTATCTCTGCTTGAATTTTACTTTCCTTGACCGATTTGCTTGAAGTAGCAGGTTTGGCATAAGCAGGGTATCGGGGGTTATAAACCATAACAGGCTCCCGTTCAGCCGGCTGAGAAGGCCTGATGGGAATGAGTTCAGAAGGGGAAATCTTGCTAATCCTGCCGGTAGAAAATCTCTCATCCTCCCCCCGAGCCAAATGAGATCGGCTCATCTGTGCGATAAGCCTTACCTTTCCCTGTTCGATAGCGCTTATCAATGTTTTCAATCGGGCTATAGTATCTGCATCGAGTTTTCCACCTTCAATTGCTTTACGAAGCGACCTCGTGATCTCATCAAGCTCCTCCACTTTGCCTTGCAGATGTTTTGCATCAATAGCGCTGACTGATTGAAACGATTGGGCAATTTGTTCCAATCGACGAATCTTCTCTGCTAACTGTGGATAACTTTCAAGATTACTTGCACCGGTGGCATCGAGGCTTTGACGAAGCATCCTGCCAACTCGGCTTGATATCTCGAGGAGATTATCCTTTCGCGATGGTATCCCAAGCGGGGTTATCAAAAGCATGGATACCGCCACCGATATGCCAATTACTGCTGCCCCAATCGTTGCCCGCGTCTTCGACCAATAATCTGCATTTCTTATTGTCTTTTGCTTCTCTCTCAATCCATTCAACGCTTGTTCAAAAACAGCACGGGAGAAAAGAGAATCCTGATCTCTCCGAATTGCTTCCAGCACTGTAATTAACCGCTCTTTCAAATTAGCGCGCTTATCCACCCATAGCGCAACTTCAGCCATGGAAGGGGGATTGAGTATGATAGATAAAAATCCTATCAAGCCGACAACAGGGATTATCAACAATAATGCCTCCCTCGAAATGCCCGAAAATCTACCCGTTAATATCTCGATTAATCCAAACACCCCTCCGCCCAGAAGTATTAGTATTGTCAACACCTGTATCGAGTTAGTTCGATACACCTTGCTGCGAAGCGACTTACTTACAATCAATACCATTGCCGGTATGAAAGATAACCCCACCACAATGGCTGCCAAAGGCACAAAGCGCCCTGCTAATGTCCACGCCGTTAATAATAAAAATGCCTCGACAGCACCTGCGATGGAAACCACCGTCGCTGACTCAATAGCACGGCAGAGTGCAATCCGACGACGAAATCGTTCCAATATCGCAATAATTTCTCGAAAGTCAGACAATCTATAGCCTCTCGTCTCTTAATCACAATATCATTATATCATTTCACCGCTTTACACTTATCACTTTCAAGGGAGCAGCAATTGGCTTGACAGTATCAGCGTCAACCCACGATGCCCCAGCCGCTATTGACGGAAGTTTCAAATCTCTATCCTTTACCATCCCCTCGCTAACGACTCTGAACAGATAGGTTACAATAATCTCTTTATCCTTAGCCTTCTTCTTGCCTCTCAAGAAGTGAACAAGGCCATCTTTAGTACTAATCCCCACGACGGAATCCCAGTTGCGGGCAATTGGATGGATGGGTTTTCTGACTGGAATAATTCTGAACCATCTTACCTTTTCAGTATTTACCTTGAAGTTCGACTTCTGAATATACTTCTCGGGGATATAAACCTTGGCAGCAGGTTTGAACTTCACAGATGAGGCTAAGTTTTCATAGCCCTTTGCAGCATCCACGAAAATCGCTGCTGTCATCAATGTGTGATATAAGTTCTGCGTGGTGATGAGTTTTCGTTGGCATATTAATTTACCCTTATTATCGAAATAGAAAAGATATGAATACCTTCCATCGCTCACTCGTTGTTGGTGATCAGGTGATTTGAATTTTATCCGCACTCGTGGAAACCTAAGCCATATTTCGAACTCAATCCGTCTTGCCTCCGAGGGTATCTCTTTGACGCCTTTACCATCTAATAGCGCTACTCCCTTGATATGAAGATTCCGATGCTTTTTCGCTTTGTCGGCAAGGGCAAGAAATTCTGCAGGCTGATAGATCTTCGGCTCAATTATCTTACTCGGTCTCGACGTTGCCTTTTGGGTGGTAGTGGATGAAGTTGGTTTAGTTGTCTGGGCATAAATTATACCGAGGATCAACACCAACAAAACCAGCCCCGATACAGCAATTCTTATCTTGCGCATTTCACAAACCCCTTTCCCCTCAAATACACTTGTTCTTGTATGGGAAAAATCAATATTGCTTTCTCTGTCTGGCTGGTGGGATATTCAATAACTTTCGATATTTAGCAACAGTTCGTCGTGCAATACTTATTCCTTCCCGCTGGAGCGCTTGGGCAATTTCGTCATCCGATAATGGATTCTTCTTATCCTCATGATCAATAATTTCCTGTAGTTTTACCCTGATGGCGTTCCATGCAATATCCTTACCATCAGCAGTGGTCTTGCCGCCTGCAAAGAACATCCTTAACGGAAAGATACCATGAGGCGTCTGAACGTACTTACCTGAAACTGCCCTGCTGACACTGGCAATGTGTACCCCTACCGCCGATGCTACTTTTGCCATCGGCAGTGGCTTGAGTGCTTCGGCACCTCGCTCAAGGAATTCCTTCTGCTCGTTAAACACCGCTTCGATTACGCGTCGAATTGTTTCTCTCCGCTGTCTGATGGCGCTTATCAACCACCTTGCCGAACGAAGGTTATTTCGAAGGAACTCCCTTGTTTTCGGATCAGTTTCACGAGACCTTGCCATTCGTCTGTAAGTCTCTGATATTCTCACCCCAGACGTTCCATCATCCCGCATCTTTACCACGACATTATTGTCCTCATCGAGCTCCACCGTAGCATCAGGTACTATCCGAGGAACAGGATGAGAATCTACTAAACGGCCAGGCCGTAGGGTAAGCCGACCGAGCCGTTCAATCGCCCGTTTTATCTCTCTGATGCTCTTACCGGTACGTTTGGCGATCTGGGGGATGTGATTGTGTTCTATCTCTCTAAGATATTCATCTACCAGCAATCGTTGTAGCGAGACATCATGCCCAACAGCCGCTTCAGCATCCAACTGTATCAACAGGCATTCCCGTAGGTCTCGTGCGCCCACACCAGGCGGATCAAGTTTTTGTACAAGTTTCAGTGCCTCTTTGAAAGATTCAATCCCAGGCTTTTCCGCAGAGGTATTATCTACCTGCTCACCGTTGGCTAATTGCTCTAACGGTACTCGTAAATAACCATCATCGTCGATATTATTGATTATAATCTCGCCGGCTTTTTTGACATCCTCGGGTGCGTCGATGAACGACCACTGCTGGAGTAAATAATCATTCAAACTCTCAGCAGGGGCAGCGGTGTTAGCCAAAGCCTTTGCCTTGGCATCGGATAACTCCTCTGCAACAGCAGGGCTATATGTCCGATCAGACCAATCCAAATCATCAGCAAAACTATCATGAAACTCAGCAAGATTTTCAAACTCTTTATCCGCCTGCCTGTCAACTTCTCTTGATGACTCCGAAATCGTTTCCACCAATTCATCATCCTGTAATTGTTCTGATTCGATACTCGAGTCCTGTAATTCCAGACAGGGGTTAGATGCCAATTCCTGATCGATCCGCTCTTGCAGTGCCATCATAGGCAGCTGCAATATCTCCATTGATTGGATGAGCCTGGGTGAGAGCTTCATCCGCTGTTCCAGGCGAAGAGATTGTGATAGGTCCATTCTCATATCATCATTATTTTATCGGCTTTGCGCTGCTAAATCCACTGCTGGATAAAATTCTAAATCAATGATGCTTTACGGATATAGATTGTCGAGATTCGGAATTGTATAACGAAGATTCCCCCGTTATTTTGCTCACTTTTTAGACTTTGTCGATAATGTCCGTGTGATTTCGGCAATAGCTGCTTGAGCAGCCTCTTTAATATAATCTCGGCGGGGTCTTCTACCTCGTCTGGGTTTGGGGGATCTTCGGGCAGCATAGTGCCTTGCTACCACAAGGGCTTGTTCAGCGTGCTTTTTGCATCGTCCAAGTAAGCGAACGGCACGGGCAAGATACCACTGAAATACCTCCTTTGCGTCACGACTTGCCAACTCGCTAATTAAAACTAACTCGTCATCCGGGCAAACTGGACCCAGTTGAGTAAGCTGCTTTCTACCAAGCGAAGATATTTCATAATCAACCCGCCTATCGATCTTTGCCACCAATAGAGAAGGTTGAATCCCGCGTATATCACGCAATCGCTCCATTAGAAGTATCCTCATCATCACAGGCTGACAAACGAGAACATAGTTTCGTTTCTTTGCTTCGGCAGGGGTTGAGCAATAATCCTGCACCATACCACGCTGATTGTAATATCGTAAAACTCGTAGGGTGGTCTTATACGCCGATGCTGACGTCGCTACCTTTATCACCGCATCGACAGCATCAGCCCGCTGAGTCTGAACAAGCATACCAGCGATGTCCAGCATATCTATCTTCTCAGCCTGACTGAGCTTTTTTATGAACAGCGGTATGTTATCCGTCCCAATCGTTGAGAAATCCAGCCTCGCTAATGCCCGTCTGGCTGCAATGGCTACAGGATTATCACCGTCGCGAAAATCTGCCGTTGCTGATGAGATACTCGCCCAGAAAGCCGTCGCCTGCGGACAATAAAACAATATCGCCCATGCATTTACTCTACTTTCCCTGGAATATATAATCCCATCCTTCACGCGATATGCCCCACTGCGGTACGGGACGGGCTCATAATGAAACCCTATCACCAGCACAAACTTATAATCATCGGAGAATCCCACCTTCGGCCAGGGCTTCACTCGTTCCTCTGCTGAAGCCGATGAATGCTCACTTTTATCTATCAGGTCAGGAAAGACGCACTTCACGCCAACCTTCTCAAGCGGCTCAATCAGATCGGTAAGAATTGATTCTTCTATCCCTGCTGGCCAATACGCCTTTGCTCCATTGCCCTTTTCAAAAGGAGACCTACCGATGACGGCGATAATCTTCTCATCAGGTTTTAAT
>JAGHBS010000203.1 GCA_021160865.1 Planctomycetota bacterium
TAGTGTAAGCGTTGGTGGAAACATTCTCTTCAGGCAGAATAGTACGCTAATGGCTCAAGAAGGGGCGAAAATCCATATGACTGGTGCAAACTTCCGAAACTACAGTACAAACTCAGCAAACCTTGCAGGATTATCAAATCTGACTCTTATCTTTGAAGGCGGAAGCGCAGTTGTCGATAACCTCGAAGTCGCAGGTAAGGACGAAGGGGCAGTTTTATCGGCATTTAGCGTAGATAACTTCCTTATCGGCACGCTTCAGCTGGGCGGTGAGGCTGCTGGGAGGATAAAACTCGTTGACAATTTCGACAATCAGCCCAGCTGGTCAGGCAGCGAAGCTCTTTATGTGAGCAATCTTATCCTCTACGCAGGGGCAACGATAGATTTGAATGGTTTGAATCTTTATTACCTCAATGATGGTTCACCCAAGCAATTTTTCAATGGCGATGCGAATCTTGATGGTAGTGTTGATGTATCAGATTTAGGTATTTTGGCAGGCAATTATGGCGGGACTGGTAAGAGTTGGTCGGAGGGGGATTTTTGTGGTGATCTGGTGGTAGATATTTCTGATCTTGGTATCCTGGCAGGGAATTATGGCTCTTCGACAGGCGGGGCAGTTCCCGAACCTGCGACGTTGTCTTTGCTGTTGATTGGTAGCCTGCTGGTCGTGGTCAGGAGGAAGATAAGGTCGGGAGCGTAGCCGGTTTTATTCAACGATGTTACCATTGTTGCTAAAGCGATACTTTCTATCTGCGGGGCTGAAGGGGTCCTCAAGGCATCTTCGGCGTGGAGGCCGATTGTAAGAGGATTGAGAAAAATAGAGTATCAGTATATCATCGGAGGGATGTCGGCGAAATGCACCCCGGTTGAAGTGTGCAGTATGTCTTGTAATTCAAGTAGTTTTTTTCATGATCCCATCATAATCCCACGGGGGAAGGTTTTGTATTCAGGATACGGGGATAGTTATGGTTATGGTTGTTCCCTTACCGGGCTTGCTGTGGAGTGTAATTTTTCCGCCGAGGCGCTCGGTTGCGTGTTTTACGATGGCCAGACCTAACCCTGTGCCGCGGGATTTAGCATCACCGCTGCGGGATGGTTCAACCTGGAAAAACCGTTCGAATATCCTTTCGTGCAGTTCGGGGGGAATTCCACAGCCAGTGTCGCTTACCTGTATCAATAGGTGATTATTTTTAGCATTGAGCAGGCATTTAACCTGCCCACCGGCCGGGGTGAACTTTATCGCGTTGTCAAGAAGGTTCTGAATAATCATCTGGATAAGCCTCTTATCAGAGGTGAAACTAAATGACGGGTCGGTGGCAACGATTTCCAGATTTATGCTTTTTTCCTCGGCGGAGTGATTGAATCTTTCCTTAGCCCAGGTTACCAGCGAGGATAGTTCGATTTGCTCTGCACTGATTTGCCCCTTGGCTGACTCAACAATGTTCAGGTCGAGTAAGTCCTTGGTCATTTCTTCAAGCCGATTGATCTGTCGATCGAGAATGTGAAATATCTTGCCGAGATCTCCAGGGACTTTATCCTGCACTTCGAGCAATGAATCGACTGCTGTTCGAAGTGTGGCGATGGGTGTGCGAAGTTCATGTGATGCATTGGCGACGAAATCGGCCTTCATCGCAGCAGCACGGGCTATTTCCGTAATGTCTCTCAACACTATCAGTACGGCAATATTCTCCGATGCTTCACGGGCGATCTTCGTGGCATGAATCCAAAGTATCCGCTGAGCCTTGCCTGTGGAAACCTCTATCTGCCTGTCGATTGATGTATCCGTTTCGAAAACCTGATTGATTGTTTCCAGCAGGTCTGGAATGCGAATGAGTTCCTGTAGATGCTTTCCTGCTGCCTGGGTTGAATCCACGCCAAGCATGTCAGCCGCTGATTTATTCATCAGGATTACATGTCCTTCATTGTTTGTAGCAATGACACCTTCGTGGAGGTTCTCCACAACGGCAGAGAGATGCTCCCGCTGGGACATAATCGTATCAATCTGAGAGGCGAGGTTTTGGCGCATTTCATTCAGGGCGGCTGCTAGTTGAGCAAGTTCATCCGAGCCATGAATATTTGCCTTTGCCGTCAGGTCGCCTGTTGCAATCTTTCTGGCTGTAAGTGTAATTTGGTTCAAAGGCCTGTGCCATATCCATCCCAGCAGTGCTCCGATGATGATCGCTACTGCCGCTGCTACTAACACGGCATAAAGCAGCGCATTTCGAATAAGCCTTCGACCTTCCACTATGGTGTGAATAGGCATGGCAATGCGGACAAGTCCGACGATTTTGCCATTTATCGAGATTGGTTCAGCGAAATACCTGAATTTGACTCCCAGCGTTTCGCTTGAACGGATGTCTCGACCGCTTTTTCCCTTCAATGCAGCGAGGACTTCCGGTCTGTCATCGGTCTTGTGATTTTCCATCGTGTGCGGGTCAGCCTGGCTGTCACCGAGCACGGTTCCATCCTTGGCAATTACAGTCAGGCGTATGGGTGAATTTCCCATCATCTTCTTGCATTCGGAATCAATTTTGTCACGAGAGGATGGCCAGAGATGAAGGAAATGAAGACGAGCGATATGAACGAGTTGTTGCTGGTACTTGATATTTTCCCGCTGATAATTAGCGTTGAGATAATGATACGCCAAAATTCCTACTATGGAGACAATCACTGCTATTAGCAAGAGATTGCCTGCAAATAATTTCCAGAAAAGGCGTCGTTTAATCATCAGCCAAGCGATAACCTACTCCACGGACAGTTTGAATGTATTTGCGTGCTTTACCCAGTTTTCGACGAAGTGCTGTTATGTGAACATCAATAGTACGGTCGGTAACCACTGCATTCATTCCCAGGACCTGATCGATTAATTGGTTTCGGTCTAATACACGTCCTCTGGCTGAGACGATGGCGACTAACAGGCGGAACTCCGTCAGCGTAAGAGGTACTTTCTTGCTGTTGACTTCAACATTATGGCGTTCCAGGTCAATACGCATTGGTCCGACTTCCAGCACCTTCTCGCTTGTTGCAGCGATGTCGCGGCTTCTTCGCAGCACGGCTGATATACGGGCGAGAAGTACCGACATGCTAAAAGGCTTGGTTATGTAATCGTCGGCTCCAAGGTGTAGTCCGACAACGATGTCGCTTTCTTCGCTCTTGGCTGTCAGCATGATGATGGGCACACCGGCGGTGCGAGGGTCGTTGCGAAGTTTCGTCGCCACTTCCGTCCCGGGCATTCCGGGTAGCATCAGGTCAAGTAGGACCAGGTCGGGCGGTGAGCAGCGAATCATCTCCAGTGCCTCGGTCCCATCGCCAATCGTCTCGACGATGTAACCTTCGCGCTGGAGTCTCATGGCCAGGAGTTCAGCCATGTCGGGTTCATCTTCAACTACAATGATGCGTTTCTTAGACATCGTCGATTATTGGTCATTTTATCAACCCCGATAATCCCTTAGCAACCGCCTATGAACGCTTTAGCGCAATCTTAGCGCAGGTGAAATATTTCCTTAACGCTTGCCCCTGATAATGGCAGCAGTGGTCAGGAAAGGATTTTAGAAACACGAGAAAAGAAAGAAAGGAGAAAGCAGATGAACAAACGATGGCAATGTGTTGTGAAGTTTGTGGCAATGGTGGGTTTGTTCTTGCTTCCCTGTGAGGCAGGAGCTGGAGAGAAATCCTCCTCAGGGGCTGGGAAGGTAAAGTTGCAGATCGAGGGTTCAACAACCGTCGGCCCAATTGCTGATGCCTTTGCCGAGGTGTTCAGTAAAAAGTACCCGAATGTCTCGATTACGGTAAAGAAAACCGGCAGTGGCGACGGGGCAGCGGCGCTGATTGACGGACGTTGCGATATCGCAACGATGAGCCGATTCATGAAACTCAAGGCATTCAAAAAGGCCATTGACCGGGGCGTTATGCCGGTTGCGCATGTCGTAGCAATGGACGGGGTGTGCGTGATCGTGCATCCGTCCAACCCTATTAGCGCTCTTACCAGCCGGCAGGTCCGCGAAATATATAAGGGCAAGATTACTAACTGGAAGCAACTCGGCGGTCCCGACATGAAAATCGTTGTCATAAGCAGGGATAGTTCATCGGGTACATACGAGACATTTCATAAGTTGGTGATGAAAAAGCAAAAGATGACCAGCAGCGTCGAGTACGTTAGTTCGAACCCACAGGCGTATGCACGCGTCAAGACCACACCCGGAGCAATTGGGTACGTCGGGCTTGGGTTTGTGGACAAGAACGTCAAGGCTCTAAAGATAGACGGCGTTCTCCCTACAAGAGAGACAATCGCCACGGGAAAGTATCCCATAAGCAGACCATTGTTCATGTTCACTAATGGCTATCCCAGGCTCGGTTCAATCGTTCACGCCTTTGTGACATTCCACCTGACTGAAAGGGGTCAGGAGATTATCGAGGCCAAGGGCTTTGTTCCGCTGACGAACTATTAACGAATAACAAACGAATAAGCGGGCATTAACCAATAACTGAGCTTGCAGAGTTTGTTTTGACTTCATGGCACGACAGATCGGCAAAAAATTACGCGGTCCGACGGCGATTGAGTTTGACAAGCCGTTGCTGACGGACGGGCGTGAGGATTTGATGGGAATGCTAACAGCAGGGGCTGGTAAATTCCTGCTGTTGGCTATTACGTCCGTTTCGGTGATTATGACGATTCTTATCTTCGTCTTCATCGTCAAAGAAGCCTGGCCTTTTCTTACCGGCGGTCGGATTGTCAAACTATTCAGTAGTACTCGTTGGTATCCCACTGCGACACCTGCAGAGTTCGGGATGTTGGCTCTGCTGGCAGGATCGGTGTATGTAACGGCTGGCGCACTTGTCATCGCCGTACCGTTAGGCTTGCTGGCAGCTGTGTTTCTCAGCGATATTGTTTCGTTCCGTCTCCGCCAAGTTATCAAGCCGATTATCGAACTACTTGCCGCTATTCCGTCGGTGGCATATGGTTTCTTTGCTGTTTTGGTGTTGGCGCCGTGGTTGCAACGACATCTGGGACTTCCAACGGGTACGAATGCCTTGAATGCTTCAATTATCCTGGCGGTCATGATTGTTCCAACAATCATCAGTATTTCTGAAGATGCCCTGACGGCAGCGGGAAATAACCTCCGTGCCGGCTCTTATGCCCTTGGTGCAACCCGTGCCGAAACCTTGCTCAAGGTCATAATGCCAGCTGCACGGAGCGGAATCTTTGCGGCAATAATACTGGGAACGATGCGAGCGGTTGGTGAGACAATGGTAGTCTGGATGGCATCAGGGAATGCTGCACAGATACCGACGCCCTGGTGGGATATAACCCAATCGGTTCGCACTATAACTGCCACTATTGCTGCCGAAATGGGTGAATCGGTAAGAGATTCAGATCATTATCATTGTCTCTTCGCCCTTGGACTGGTGCTTTTGGTATTCACGTTCGTGTTGAATCTTCTCGGCGAGTACTTTCTGGCAAAAGTGAGACACATGCAGGGAACTGCCTCGTGAGAAATTACCTTCGTCAATTTGGTGATA
>JAGHBS010000224.1 GCA_021160865.1 Planctomycetota bacterium
ATGGAAGACATAATGCGGCTTGCCACTTCCGAGGCGATGCTGTTCAAGTATGGTTCTGGTACCGGTACAGACCTTTCAACGCTTCGTTCAAGCAAGGAGAAACTCAGCGGCGGGGGGACTCCGTCAGGTCCTTTGAGTTTCATGCGAGTGTTCGACCAAATAGCAGCAGTAGTGAAATCGGGAGGAAAGACCCGACGAGCAGCAAAGATGCAATCGCTCAGGTGCGATCATCCTGATATCGAGGAGTTCGTTCAATGCAAGGTCAAGGAGGAGAAAAAAGCCCGAGCCCTTATCGAAGCAGGATACAGTGCTGATTACAACGGTGAAGCCTACGGCTCGGTGATGTACCAGAATTCTAACCTTTCCATGCGTGTCACCGATGAGTTTATGGAGGCGGTCGAGCAGGATAAGGAGTGGTGCACTTATGCGGTGACCGATCCAACGAAAGTAGTCACTCGTTTCAAGGCTGCTGATTTGCTCAGAAAGGCTGCCTACAGCTGCCACATGTGCGGTGATCCGGGTCTGCAATACGACACTACGATTAACCGCTGGCACACCTGCCCGATGAGCGGACGGATAAATGCGTCAAATCCCTGCAGCGAATATATGTTCCTTGACGATTCTGCCTGCAATTTGGCGTCGTTGAACTTGATGAAATTTCGCAAGGCGGATGGCTCATTTGACATCGAAGCCTTCCGCAAGGCAGTGAGGATATTCATAATTGCCCAGGAGACGATAGTAGATCACGCCAGTTATCCCACTGAGAAGATATGTCGGAACAGCCACGACTTCCGCCCACTCGGATTGGGATACGCCAATCTCGGTGCGTACTTGATGAGTATGGCCTGGCCTTATGATAGTGATGCCGGTCGGGCTGCTGCTGCAGCAATTACCGCGATAATGACTGCTGAAGCCTACGCCACCAGTGCAGAATTAGCCAGCAGATTAGGTCCGTTCCCAGAATTTGCTCCCAATCGTCGAGCCATGTTGAACGTTATGCATATGCACCGGGACGCCTTGGAAAGAATAGATAAATCAGCCTGTCCATCTACCTTACTTGAAGCCGCCCGAACCTGCTGGGATGAGGCAATCGCGCTCGGTGAGAAATATGGTTATCGCAATGCTCAAGCCACATTGCTTGCGCCAACCGGTACGATTGGGTTCCTGATGGATTGCGATACCACGGGAATTGAGCCTGACATAGCATTGGTGAAATACAAGTTATTGGCAGGTGGGGGGATGTTCAAACTGGTCAACAGGACTGTCCCATTGGCGTTGGAGAGGCTGGGGTATAATCAAGAACAGATTGCTCGTATTCTAAAATACATCGAAGAAAACGACACAATCGAGGGAGCTGAGGACCTGGCCGAGGAGCATTTACCAGTGTTCGATACCGCCTTTAGACCCCTCAACGGTACACGTTCAATCCATTATACCGGTCATCTCAAGATGATGGCTGCTGTGCAACCGTTCCTATCAGGGGCAATTTCCAAGACGATTAATATGCCCAAGGATTGCACTGTCGACGATATTCTTGGTGTGTTCATGAGTGCCTGGAAGATGGGGCTAAAGGCGGTGGCAATCTACCGTGATGGTTCAAAGTATTCTCAGCCGCTGAGCCTGAAGAAAAAGGGGAAGAAGGATAAAGAAGAACAGGCGCCAGCGGAAACATCGCGGGAAGAAGTTGTAAGTAAGGTTGAGGGTGATCAAAAACAAAAAGTAGGTGCGGGAGTTGAGCGAGTACCGACCACGGTGGCTAAGAAGCCTGCTCCGTATCGTCGCCGTTTGCCTGCAACGAGGCGGTCTATAACGCACAAGTTCGATGTAGCAGGGCATGAAGGGTACATCACGGTCGGTTTATACGAAGACGGCACGCCTGGGGAAGTATTTATCACGATGGCAAAGGAGGGTTCAACGGTTGGTGGTATGATGGATGCCTTTGCCACCGCCATTAGTCTTTGCTTGCAATATGGTGTCCCGTTGGAGGCATTGGTGAGGAAGTTTTCGCATCAACGTTTCGAGCCCGGCGGAATGACTGCCAATCCGAATATCCCATTTGCCAAGAGCATTGTGGATTATATCTTCCGATGGCTCGGAATGATGTTCCTTGAAGATCATCGAAAGAGCGATGCCATCAAGAAGCCCGGTCAGACTGAGCCGTTGGCAGGAGTATTGCCGGTAAATAAGGGGTCGGTCAGGGAAGGTGATAACGTCCCCCGTAAGCGAGGTGCCGGTAGAGGCGTTGGCAAGGAGGTTACGTCGACCGGCACCGATTTATTCTCTCTCATCGAGAAGGATAGCTCGGGTGGAAACGGTGGGGGGCGTGATTGTGATAATGGATCGGAAAGCAACCCTGCAAAGAAGGGTAACAGAACCATTAGCCGAATTGACGAACAATTTGCGCACTTTCAGGAAGATGCCCCGACATGTGAGTTCTGCGGGGCAATTACGGTGCGAAATGGAAATTGCTATAAGTGCTTCAATTGTGGTGCGTCGCTTGGTTGTAGCTGAGGGTAAAGTAAAATAATTGCAATGTCGAATGAGGAAAGTGGTTTTTCATCGTGAAGGTGTTTATTGGGTTTGGGAGATAGGTATTTTTCAAATTAGTCTGCTTGTGTGAGTTTCGTGTAAAAAATTTTTAAAATTTTTTATAGATTTTTCTTCCATTTTGTCGATTAGATACGTAGATTAATATAGAAA
>JAGHBS010000099.1 GCA_021160865.1 Planctomycetota bacterium
CCGGCTGATATATCCACGATGATATTGTCAGTCCCGGCGAAGGATACACCGTCGTCGAAGTAATCATCAACGATCTCTATCGTCGTGATACCTTCATTTCCATTTCCGTTGATTTTGAATGTCAGTGTCGAAGTGCTGCTCATATTGAATCCGTTTGCCTTGATGCTACTAGCGCCCGAGCCGACGACGGTGAAATGTCCCGTTCCACCACTTCGACCGAGGTTCAGATATCCCTTGGCATAGATGCTCCCGCCGTAGATTGTGTAATATCCCAATCCCCCTCCGCCGATTGAAAGTGAAATGTCTTTTTTGGCTGAACTGTAGTATCCTATGGTAAGATTTCCACCATACTGGTTGACGGTACCGGCGGTGGTGGCATCTGCAAATTTACCCACCATAAGGTATCCTGTATCGTCCCATGTTTTCTTGTAAAAATCGACGGTGTAGTCACCGGATGCTAATATGAGTTCAGCAGCGCCATCGGCGCTATAGGTTCCACCCACCTGCACGTTTGCTGCCCATGCTTGCTCAGAAATTATCGCTAGTCCAGGGCTTCCCGATGAATCCTTTCCTATGTTGGCATACCACGATGAATAGGGCGAAGGTGGGTTTTGAGGTGGGGCGCCATTAGTCCAGTTATTATCATTTTGCCAGTCATTATCTTCCGCTCCAGTCCAGACAGTAGTAGTGGCAGCATTAGCCGATACCACTATCCCGAACACTGCTATAAAACTCGCAAGAACTATCGTTTTCCTCATCTTTTATTCTCCTTTCATAAATTTTTGATATACATTTCAGGATTTGCATTCATTTCACTAGTTATATTCTACCACGGGGACATAAATTTGATAATGGATTTTATTACATAGTGCTTGGATTATTTAACATTGCGTTTTCCGCGCAACTTGGTGGATTTTTTGCTTGGTGTGGTGATTTGAGTTTGTTTTTTGCGGTATTCCATGGGGCTGATCCTGTGGAAGCGTGTAAAGACGCGGGAGAAATAAGCAGGATCAGGTAAACCAACGACGGTGGCTATCTCGTGAATTTTCATATTGGTTGCCAGTAGTTCTCTTGCTACTTCCATTCGGACAGCAAGGAGGTATTGCATAGGCGTTCTGCCTGTGGCAGCTTTGAAATGCTGGGTAAGGTAGCTAACGCTACAGTCAGCAGCAGCGGCTATGTCGTCTAATGTGATATTGCTGTAATAATTTGAGAAAATAAATTCTCTGGCAGCCTGGATGCGATCGGGTAATGGTTTTGAATCATCACGCGTTGCCTTGCGACGCAATGTTGTTGCCATCTGTTCGGCTTGCTGGATTGCTCGTATGCACCGATGAAGGAACTCCAAGAGAACATACTTACCGATATGATCATACTCGTAGGAAGCGCTTCGCAGCTCTTCTAATAGTTGATCCATAAGGGAAGCGAAGTACCTACCCAAGAACATTCGCCAGTTAGCCTGACATGGTTCGTCGTCCTCAGCCATGAAAGACAATTGTATCTGCACGCCGAAGGGATGAGCGGTAAACCAAAGAATAGAAGATGGTAATGTGGGGTCGGGTGTGGTGGTGAAGCGGACAATTTTCTGCGTTGCTCCATGAGGAGTACCTGCTGGTATGAATAGCATCTTTCCTCGGGAGAGGGTAAGCACCTTTCCATCAACGCAGTAGGTCGGATTGCCCGTCAGCCCGATGCCGAGTTCATGTTCCTTGTGTTTCACATCGCAGGGATAGGGGCAGTCAGGTAGCTTGGCGAGGTCTTGAGGGGAAATCTGCTCCGGAAAGATTATATTCTTTATCCCATCGCGCCTTACCTGAGGTGATATTTGTCTTGAGATAATTTTGCAGACGTTCGTCCAGATATCCGTGTTCATAATGGCATATCATACCCTATCGTATAAGGTGAGAAAATAGTGAAGAGTTGCTGAATTGCCCCTAGCACGAAACGGAAATTTCTGAATTGATAGTCCTTCAATCATCATTGCCGTATTGCCGTATTTGAGAAAATCATTGACCCGTGGCAGCAAGCAGGCGATTAGCCAATGTCTCCGATCACCAGGCGCAGCAATCCTTGCAATATGAGGTGCCGATTTGGTTTTCTCGTCGAACGGCCTTTCTTGAACAATGGTCGGGGCAAGATGCGTTGACAGTAAACCACGACCAGAGGACGGACACGCTTGCCAAGGCGAAGTGATACGAAGCCCGAGGCAAAGCCTAGTGCTGGCGTTCGCTGGGAGCCGGGTGGGGCGAGCACTACTCGGTAGACAAGCGTATCCAGCCCTACACAAGGGCTGTGCTTCACCATCCGGGGGTAGCCCATACCCCGCTAAATGTCACCATCGCCAGCACACGAAGTTGCTAAGAGTCCTGCCTCCCGAAGGCCAGCCAAATTCACCCCAAGCATAAAGGCATAGGACAGCCCAATGGCCAGATATACCGCCAAATCCATGGAGTACACCAAAACACCTACTAGACCGACGATCATGCTGATCGCTGAAGCAATAAGCCCAATGTAACAGATCCACCGTGCGACCCTCAGTACACTTGGCGAACGAACGATCATTGTCGCCAAGAGCACCGCAAACACTATCGAAGCGATCCAAATAGCCCATGCATCCTCGAAAGGCGTGGTAACGCCCGCGTAGATGTGAGCCAAGACAATGATCAACGACAACCCGACAGATATAGCATATCGTATTCTGGGCTGCAACAAGGTCAATCCCCCTCCGGCTGCCCCATGACGACGAGGCTAATGAGCACGGCGATCAGACTTGTTCGTTTCGCTTCACGGACCTTCGGTTGCATTATCTTACCCCTCTCGAGTGGTATTCTCGGTTGCTTCAAGTTCTCATGTCAAAAGAATTTTTCACTTTTTACGGTCTGGTCGGTTCAGCCCACGCCCTTGGCGGTTGCGGCGGTACTGGCGGCTGATACGGATGGTATGAAATCGGCATACCCGGCTGAGGCACTGGCAGCCTGTACGGGGATGGGGCTCTCGGCGGGCGCGTATACCGTTCCATCAACCGCCGATTGTAGTCGTTGACGGCTTCGATACGCTGCGGGCGGACCGACCTTATCGAAAGGGAATGGGAACTATCGAAGCAATGAACATCATCGTTGCATCCGCGGGGTCGCACTTCGATCCCAAAGTCGTTGCCGCACTTAAGAAAATCATTGACCGTGGTGGCGAGCAGGCGATTAGCCAATGTCTCCGATCACCAGGCGCAGCAATCCTTGCAATATGAGGTGCCGATTCGAATTTCTCGCCGAACGGTTTTTGAAGAAAAATCGGGGCGACTGGATTTGAACCAGCGACCTCCTGCTCCCAAAGCAGGCACTCTACCAAACTGAGCTACGCCCCGTGAAAATCCTTTATCTCTATCGACAATTTCCAGTAATGCTTTTTGACCAGACCGCGGGACATTAATTTATTTTATCATTTTTCCTTCTCTTGTTTGCAAGTTGCTGATGGAAATTTATGACGGCATAACCAGCAGCATGAATACGAAGCTAAACAAGCCGACCGTTTCGACAATACCCATTGCGATAATCAAAAAGGCTAACCCCTTCCCTTCGCTTTCAGATATACAACGACAAGCAGCGGCTCCGATGACGCCCTGCATCCAGGCGCTAAACAGTTCACCGAGCCCGCATGCCAGACCTATGCTCAACATAGTTCCTGCATACGCTGTTAGAAGTTCCGGATTGGCTGCTATGCGTCTTGAACCAATCAGCATGAGGATGAAGCCATAGATTGTCTGCGAGAGGGGCATGCCTACCAGCAGGATGTAGGTGAAGTTCAATCGCTTCCCTGCTCTTCCCTCCTTTGCCCAGGCACCGGCGGCGGCTCGGCCGGCTGCTCCAATACCTAATGCACTTCCTACCGCACCTAATCCAAGGGCTAACTGCATTCCCATCTGTCCGAAAAATTCCATTTTTATCTCTCCTGAAATCGCATCTTTGAAAATGGTTCATATGGATATCCTGACCATTGCACGCCCGCGTTGCTGGAGAACTCCAGCATGTTCAACCGGACACCATGGACCAGCACTGCTAACAAGGCAAGGGCGATGTTGAGACCGTGACCAAACAATAGTACCGGTACAGCAGCAATCCAGCTGGCAGCCTGTGCTAATTGCCACGATAGCAGATTGAAAGCAGTCGCTATGTAATATGTTGCAATACCCACTGCCATGAGGCGAACATAACTCATCGTGTCGGAAAATGCTGAAATCGCTGGCATTATTGACGATGCAAGACCGACCCCGAGCATTTTGATAGGATTTTTCGAGGGGTGTGAAAATAAAACCGCCATTAAGAAACCAGCAGCTGCTGCTGGTAATATCGCAGGATGCCACGGCTTGTTGATGCCAGTGAACAATACCTGCCAGATAATTCCCAGCATGCCTAATTCGAAAATCGTCCAGCCCAGCTGGGAAAGCGCACGGATGCTCGGGGCGAGCGTCAGGGCGTATCGTAAGTGCGCAATGGCTAAATGGGCTGCTCCAACAATCAGGCTGATTTTGATAAATAATTCCCTTGCGATTTCGGGATTGGGATTCCAGACAAGCCCGACTGTCATCATCGCCTTACCGATTATCGCCCAGCCGGTAGTACCTTTCTGCATTGCGGTGAAGTCGGGGACGACCTTTCCGCCTTTCAGTTGTGTAAACCCGCCGACACTGGCGATGTTATCCGGACCTATCCCGAAGTAATTTGCGCTAAGCACGCCCCAGATAAGCGTGGTCAAGCCAAATATCAACAGCAGGTTTACCTTTTCGCTGCCGAGTTTGGCAATCAACCTTCGACGGAAAATTGTTGCTATGAGGACGAACAATAATCCATAGCCAGCATCACCGATGAGCATGCCCGTGAAGATAGGTAAGGCAATCATGAAGAAACCTGAAACATCGAACTCGCGATAGCCCGGTAGGGTCTCGAGGATGTCGAACAATCCCTTAATGGGCCTTGCCCAGCGGGGGTATCGGATGAGGGTAGGTGGTTCTTCTTCCGGCAGGGCATCGCGCCAATCCACAGCAGCAGGTATTCCGCGAGCGGAAAGTTCTGCTGCGAGCGTATCGACTACATCGGCAGGTGCCCAGCCCTGAACGGCAAAGAGGACCTCAGCCTTCAGGGCAGAGGCGTGAACCCTGGCGAATTCCAACTCCAGGGCAAGTTCACGCTCACGACGATTCAATGCCTCAGTAAGATGAGCAAGTTCCCTTAGCCGATTGCTGTCACGGGTTATAGACTGATCAACTTGCTGTGCTTCCTGGCGAATGCTTGGTAAATCACGCTCAGGTGGAATAAGTTCCTCGGC
>JAGHBS010000051.1 GCA_021160865.1 Planctomycetota bacterium
CAGCGGTGAATAAGTCAATATAATTCGAAGTCTTCATTGAGAAGGAAAACCTTGGAGTAAGAGCGATGAAGTTTTCGTTATCAGGCAGAATTATTGAAGTGGCCTACAAGTACTGCAAGATGCCAATCGACGAGTTTATCAAGATGGCAGGTGAGATTGGTTATGATGCGGTTGAGTTGCGTCGGACACAGATTAGCGATAAGACCACCCCAGAGGAACTTCAACAAATCAAAGAGGCGTCTCAGAAATATAATGTTGGGATATCAAGGATTCCTGCTTGCTCTGTCAAAGATGATGCCTCGATGAAAGAGTTGGAAAAGTACGCTGATATGGCAGTTGAGTTGAATTGTCCTTACCTTGCAATAGGATTCGAGACGACACAATGGGCACAAAAGGCAGCTGATTATCTCAAGGAGAGAGATTTGAGCATTGCAATACAGGTGCATACCGATGGCCCGTTTGAAAGTCCAGAACTGGCGCTCAAGACGCTGAAGGAAATCGATAGGGACAATTTCGGCTTGATGTATGACCCTGCCAACTACTTCGTCAGGCGAATTGATTACGTCAAGGCAGTGGAGCAATTGAAGGATTACATCTTTATCGTCTCGGTGCAATGCCTTGCAGAGGCAAGTCCTGATGATGCCCATGCCGAGGAAGAACGTGGCTTTTACTACAAGCGGCACTTACTTGGTCAGCCCGGCGGGATGGACTTCCAGGCGGTCTTCGATGCCGTCAAGAAAATCGGCTTTGATGGCTATGTTACCGTTATTGAACCGATTTCCGAACTGATGGAAAGTCGAGAGTTAGCCAAGCACATGTACGAACAATTGAAGAAGATGACAGCGTAAGATGTAATCTCCATCACACCCGTAGGATAAATTGGGAATCACATAGAATAGAATATAGAATAGATCGAGAATCAAAGGGATTTTAGGAGAAAATCATGGCAGAGACACTTGCAGGTACACCAGCACCGAAATTGAGTGATAATCTTCGTGGTAGACAGTTGCCGCATATCGGCGTGCTATCGCGAGAGGAACTTGAAGAGGTAATACACCTTGCTGAATGGTTCAGGGACAATCCTCGTGATATGACCTATGCAGATTTATTGAAGAATCGGGTTCAGGCACTTCTTTTCGTGTACGAATCAACACGGACGCGGATGGGATTTACCACAGCGATGGCGCAGTTAGGGGGTACGACCGCCTACTTAGCAGCCAAGGATACGCAGATGGGCAGGGGTGAATCTATCGTCGATACTGCCCGTGCGCTGGGACAGTACATCGATGTCCTTTCGGCAAGGCTTTGGAAGCAGGAAGACATCGAGGTGATCTGCGAAAATATGGACGTTCCCGTCATCAATGCCTGCACGCCCCGCGACCATGCCACGCACGTAATCGGCGAACTCATGACCATTAAGCAAGCCAAGGGCAGGCTTGAAGGATTAAACCTGGTTTATACAGGAATGGCCAGGGGGATTTTGCATTCGTTCATCCGTGTCTGTCCGGTATTGGGTATGAACCTGACATTAGCCGTTCCTGAGTCATATGCCGAGACGATTGATCAGGACATCCTTGCTGAAGGAAAGAAAAAGGCTGAACAAGCCGGTACCAGACTTGAGATTTGCACGGATTTGAAGGAGGCAGTGCGAGACGCTGATTTCATCCAGGCAAGCACCCTCATCCGTAGCATGCTGGCAGGTGAGATGTCACCGGAGGAAAAACGTGTCGATGTTCCCAAGTGGACGGTGACGAAAGAGGTGCTCGACTGTGCCAAGCCAGACGTTCTTTATTCTCATTCAGGACCAGCCCATCGGGGTATCTGCGCCACCGATGAGGTTATGGATGGGCCTAAATCGCTTATCAAGCAAGAGGCAAGGAATGCGATATACTCCAAGAAGGCCTTACTTGCCTTGATGGTGAAATAGCGAAATATCCGACATCACAGTACCATTGCTTCCATAACTGCATGCGTAAAACAGGAGTTAAGTCATGCTCAAGTACACGGATTTTGATCTTCCCGTGACCGTTGCGGGTATCACGTTCCGCAATCCTTTTTACGTTTCTTCCGGGCCGACGACGATGCTTATCGAGCAGCTCGAGAAGATCGAATACTTCGGCGGGGGTGGTGCGGAGCTGAAGTTGACAATCGATCCTGAGCCGTACATTAACCGTCCGCCTCGATATGGCTGGTATCCGGAGAAGACTTTCCTTGCCTTTACCGCTGAAACTCGCCTGACGCTTGCCCAGCTGCTTGAGCTAATCGAGCAGGGCAGGAAGAGAACGCCCAACCTGATACTCTGGTCGAACATCACCTACGCTGGTGATAAGGGTATCGAGGGATGGGTGAATATGGCTAAGAGATGCGAAGAGGCGGGCGTCCATATCAATTGCCTCAATATGTGTTGTCCGAATATGTCGTTCAATGTCGAATTGACAGGTGAAGATACCGGTGGGCCTAAGACCGGTGCAAGTCTTGGGCAGAATGAGCGTGCTATTGCCGAGATTGTCAAGTCGATAAAGGCCGAGACGAGCATCCCGCTGTTTGTGAAGATTACCCCCGAGGGTGGCAGGCAGGCTCAGATTGCTAAGGTCGCCCTTGATGCCGGCGCTGATGGCGTCGGTGGCAATGCCAATCGACTCGCCATCCCGCCGATTAATATCGACAATCCAACAAAGTCGATGTACCTGCTTCAAGAAGAGGTGGGAATGGCCTGCATGAACGGTCCGTGGCTAAAGCCC
Source organism: Planctomycetota bacterium (assembly GCA_021160865.1). Taxonomy (GTDB): domain Bacteria; phylum Planctomycetota; class Phycisphaerae; order SM23-33; family SM23-33; genus JAGHBS01. The sequence goes on from JAGHBS010000051.1 coordinate 2,742, forward strand.
CTCGGACTGCGCGACACCTATGAGATGCGAAAACTCTGTGGCCCCGAGGCAGTTATCTTCGGTACCGGTGGTATTACCACCTGGCAGGATGCTGCTGAGATGATGATGGCTGGGGCTGACCTGGTGGGTATTTGCACGGCGACTCTGGTTTATGGCTTCGGCTTCATGCCTGAGTTTATCCATCAATTCAAACAATACATGAAGGAAAAGGGATATAAATCGCCTCGCGATATGCGTGATATTTTAGTTCCTGCCATTACTGCTGCGCCTGATTTGACCATCTACGACGGACATGCACAGATAAAGCAGGAGCATCTGGTAGCACCATGCGTTTATGCCTGCCCCAATTCTGTCCCGGCTCAGGGGTACATCCAAAAGGTGGCTGAAGAGGATTTTGAGGGGGCATATCAACTTATCATGTCTCGAAGCCCGCTTCAGTCGATCTGTGGGAAGGTTTGCGATCATCCCTGTGAGTCAGAATGTACCCGTGGCTTGATTGATGAGCCGATTATGATTCGCGAGATTAAGCGATTCGTTCTGGAGATGGCTCGGCAGGAGGGCTGGAGGCCCCGCATACTCGATGATAAAGCCGAGAAAAAGGATAAAAAGGTTGCGGTTATCGGTTCAGGACCAGCAGGCTTGACATGTGCGTACGATTTAGCAAGAGCGGGATACACGGTAACGGTCTTTGAGTCGTCGTCCAAACTTGGCGGGATGCTGACGTCCTGTATTCCTTCATTCCGTCTAAACCAGGCAGATGTCGAACAGGAAATCGAGGTGATTAGACAACTGGGCGTCGAATTTAAGACCAATACGACGTTCGGCAAGGATATTACAATCAAAAGTCTTCGGGAAGATGGATACGAGGCGATTTTCATCGGTATCGGTGCCCAGCAAGGGGTTCAACTTGGTATCAAGGGTGAGGGGCTCGCAGGCTGTATAACAGCGGTCGATTTCCTCAAGGGTATTTCACAAGGTAGGCGTACCGACGTCGGCAAGCGAGTGGCAGTTATCGGTGGGGGATTTACCGCAGTGGATTCAGCAAGGGTTGCCCTGAGACTCGGAGCCGAAGAGGTCTTCATCCTCTACCGCCGTACCAAAGAGGAGATGCCCGCCTCGGCTGAGGAAGTGGCAGAGGCTGAAGAAGAGGGCGTGAAGATTATGTATCTCGTTTCACCGCTGGAGATAATCGGCAATGGTAAGGTCGAGGCGATTCGTATGATTAATCACGTTCTCGGCGAGGTAGATGAATCGGGTCGTCGTCGTCCAGTTGACGTTGCTGGTACGGAGTTTACCTTGAAGGTCGATACCATCATCTCTGCTGTTAGTCAGGGTGTTGAGATCGATACTGATGAGGGTATCGAGTTGACCGCTCGCAAGACCATAAAAATTGATGAGAAAACCTGTGCTACCAATTTACCGGGCGTCTATGCAGGTGGTGATTGTGCCCGAGGCCCGAAAAATGTAATCACCGCCATTGCCGATGGTAAACGGGCAGCTGCTTCTATCGATATGTACCTTTCCGGCGATGATGCAATACTGCAACACGATGCCGAGAAGGTGATGGTCGATAAGGATGAGGTACTCAAGCGCTCGGGCGGCAGGAAGCGCGAATGGCGAGTAAGGCTTGAAAAGACCAGCCCGGATGAACGTATCAGGAACTTCAACGAATATGTACCTTTGCTTACTAAGGAGCAGGCAGTTGCAGAGGCAAAGAGGTGCCTCACTTGTGGCTGTGGGGCAGGGTGCGAAATATGCGTCAATATCTGCAAGATGTCTGCATGGACACTTCGGGATGATCATACCGTCGAAATCGATGAGGATAAATGCGTTGCTTGCGGCATGTGCGTCTGGAGATGTCCGAACAATAATATCGAGATGATTCAGACCGGTACAGAAAATATCATCAAGGTTTGAATAAATTGGCATGGTTGCCGGATTGGCCGTTATTACTATATTTCAATGTCATAACAATGTCATATTGCACGGAGAAATTTGCATGAAGGTCCGGGGCCATCACCTTTGTTGCACGTATTGCTTCTACGGTTCGGGTA
>JAGHBS010000214.1 GCA_021160865.1 Planctomycetota bacterium
GGTACGGATTCATCAGCGAGGAAAAAGATTTCCGAAACGCCTGCTGGAGTAAGGATAACCGACGATAAGACTGAAGACAGTTCCTCCGTCCCGGCAACGGCGATGTGGGTAAATGGACAGATTATTACCATCAGCGAAATTCTAAAAGCCATTCAACCTGCCCTTATCGAAGCAGCAAGGGGAAGTTCGGAAGAAGTATTCCGCATCCGTGCAGAAGAACTAATAAATCAACAGATTTTGAGGCAAATAAATAGGATATTACTGCTTAGCCAGGCTCATAAACGCCTCAGCGATGCCGAAAAAAGATGGGTAGATAAGCAAGTTGATGAGCAAATTGCTCGTGCTGTGCTCGAAGCAGGCAGCAAAGCACAACTTGAACAGAAACTCCGTGATGAAGGAATGACGCTTGAGGAATGGAGGAAGTCTTTGCGTGATACGATGCTTATCCAGATTTACCTTCGGGACAAACTTACAAATAAAATATTCGTAAGCAGAGAGATGATGTGGAAGTATTACACGACTCACATCAATGAGTTCCGAAGCCCTGATAAGGTACAAATGCAGATTATCTCCGTTCCGATTAGTGAGTTCTTGCCCGGAGGGATTACATCTCCTTCAGAACAACAATTGAAACAAGGCAGGGAAAAGGCAAGAGAATTGATTAATCAGGCTGCTGAAGCACTTGCTCGAGGGGGAGATTTCACCGAAGTTGCAAAGAAGTTCAGCCGGGGGGCTATGGCTAAGACTGGCGGGGTCTGGCCGATGATTGAGCGTGGCAGCTTCCGTGCCCAAGCCGTTGAAGAAACTGCATTTGCTCAAGGGGTTGGAAAGGTGAGCAAGATTATTGAAACCCCTTCGGGATTTTACATTGTCAAAACCTTAGCAGTGCAAAAGGGGCAGAGATGCTCTTTCGAGGAAGTCCAGCAGAAGATAAAAGCCAAACTCCGTCAGCAGCAATTCGAGAAACTTACCAAACGTTACCAGCAGAAGTTGTATGCCGGCGCAATAATCGTTGGCCTGGAACGATTTAAACAGTATGCAGTAAAGTTGGCTTTACGAAAGTACTACTACGGGGTGGGCAATTAATATAGCGTGTTGCCTCGAGGTGTGTCTGCTTTCACCCTTCTTGTTTAAGTATGTCTGGTCCGATTCGCTGGGAGTTTACCCCATCCCACTGATGAGATTTGATAGACTCGATAATGGCTGATGCGCACCTGATAGCAGCCAGTCCTGCTTGAGCAGGAACGGCAGGTTCGGAAAGTCCCATGATGCATTGATAGAATGTCTCTGCCTGCTTCCTAAGCGGTTCGACGTCGCTGGTAATCTGGAGTTGCTCGACCTTGATAAGTTTGGTGTAATCGACCTTACCTGCCAGTTCGCTGAGGTCTTCTGCATCCATTTGTTTAGCCATCTGTAGCAAGTCGAGGTTTTCATCCTTTTTTACCACTATTCCAACCTGCTTGCCGTAATCGACAGATAAGTATGTTTGTTCAGAGAAGATGCGCATTTTTCGTTCGCTCTTTATCGCCAATCGAGAAGCCGTCAGATTAGCCACACAGCCATTTGCAAATGTCAATCGGGCATTTGCGATATCCTCAGCCGCTCCAAGGACACTTACACCAACCGCTTGAACATCTGCTAACTCCGAGCGAACCATCATTAGTATCAGATCAATATCGTGAATCATCATATCAAGCACCACACCTATATCTGCAGAGCGGAATGTGAATGGGCTGATTCGATGTGCCTCGATAAATTTCGGGGATATATCGAATTTTTTTATTGCCTCGAAAACAGGATTAAACCGCTCGGTATGACCGACCTGTATGGTGGAGGAGGTTTGCTTTGCAAGGTCGATAAGTTGCTGAGCTGATTCGACGCTATCGGCGATGGGTTTTTCAATTAGTACATGTTTCCCTGCGGATATGAACGGTTTAGCTGTTTGAAAATGTACGCTGGTGGGGGTGGCGATGATGGCAGCATCGACAAGGTCAACGGCTTCGAGCAATTCTGCTGGTACTGTTCCGAATTCTTCAGCAGCAGCGGTTGCAACGGCAGGATCGCTATCTACCACGCACGTCAGGTCAACGCCTGGCATCTCCGAAAGTACCCTGCAATGGAGTTTTCCCATCCTGCCTACGCCTACCACTCCGATACGAACGCTCATTGCTCGTGGGACTCCTTATCTATCAGATGCAGATATTCCCTTGCTTCGGGTGGGATTTTACCTCGGAATGCCTCTCGCTGCCGACCATACTTACCTGACAAACTCTTGAGGCAAAACTCGCACAATGTCTTAACTGCCTCGCTTACCCCCCTCTGATTGAGTATCCTGTCTATCTTTATGCGGATTGGGCTACCGTCGCAGAAGATTTCTTCGACGGCTTTGTATAGGGCATCTCTATCTTGGTCTTGGAGGTTGGCTTTTTCAATTCCTTCATGATGAGCCCCGAGGATAATGGCAGGTGAGGCGGGGTTTTCTTTTCCTGTTCCGAAGATGGTAAATGGTGGTACGTCGCGTGTCACTGCTGTCCGTGCTGATACCTTGCTGAATCTTCCTATTGTGGTGAAATGATGTACACCGACCATCTCTTCAAGTACTGCCCCGGTCTCTATGCGGATGTGTCCTGCCAGTAGTACTGCTGGGGCAAGGTGAGTATTATCGTCAATGTAGCAATCGTGTGCGACATGGGCAGCAGCGTCGATAAAATTATTGTTGCCAATTCGTGTGATATACCCACCCAGTTCAGTTCCTACGTGAGCAGTTACGTTCGGGCCAATGAAATTCCCATCACCAATAATCAAATACGTCGGTTTGCCTTGATATTTCAAATCTTGCGGAAATGCCCCCAGCACGCTACCATGCTCGATTATGTTATTTTTCCCGATTATCGTCTTTCCAACGATGGTAACCCTATCCTTTACAATCGTACCGGCATCGATTGACACATCAGGTCCTATCGTGCAGTAAGGTCCAATCCGTGCATCGGCTGAAATGTGAACTCGCGGGTCAATTTCTCTAATTACACTTATTTCCATTGGATTTCTAATTCCCTTATGCTCGATAAGACCGATTATCTATTTTGATAAAAGTACCTTTCTATCTGGACTGGCGGCAATTTTTCGTAGAGATGTTAGTAATCTGGCTACATGTTCGTCGTCGAAGGTTTGCTCAATCTCTGCCAACTGGTCAGGGTCGGGCAAATTGGCTGAATCATTAAAGATTATACGGAAGACCTTCTTTAGCGTATCGATAGTCTGGTGCGAGAAGCCACAACGTTTGAGATTTTCTCTATTGACGCCTCGTATACGGAAGGGGCTTCCTTGAACAATTGCATAGGGGGGAGTGTCATGATCAATTCGAGAGTATCCGGTAGTAAAACCATATGCCCCGACTGTAACGTAGGGGTCTATCGTAGTAAATCCACTCGTGCGAACGAACTTTTCTATTCGAGCATGGTGGTTGATGCGGGTGAAGTTCGCAAAAATCCCATCGCCGGTCAATTCAGCATCGTGCCCGACGTAGCAGCCAACCATCAGGAGATTATTTTCGCCCAGTATTGTTCCTGCTTCATCTGAGCCAGCCTCTATAATTACATGCTCACGGATGGTGTTATTATCAGCAATGATGCATTTACCTTTACCATCGGGGTTATCAGCACTGGGGCATCCAACGATACAGCCGGGTAGGAATCGGCAGGACTTACCTATCCGCGTCTTGCCAGTTATCGTCACGTTGCCGTCGATGATGGTACCATCTTCGATAATCACCTCTTCACCAATATAAGTGAATGGTCCGACGCTGACGCTATCAGCCAGCCCGTCTGGGTTCATCACAACCGCCTTTGGTGAAATCCTCGCCATTTATTATTCTGCCCTTTTCCTGCCTTTGTAGAGAATTCTCCCTAAGTTTGGCTTCTTCTCCGTCATCACAGTGGTTCAGCATCGACGAGCATGAACTTTATTTCAGCCTGTGCTGCTATTTCCCCGCCGACCATGGCTTTACACCTGCAATGCCCGGTACGGCTTCTTACATGAAGTGCCTCTGCCTCGATTATTAAT
>JAGHBS010000079.1 GCA_021160865.1 Planctomycetota bacterium
ATTTCTATCCTCAAGCGGCAACGATTATTGACCTGAAAAATGACAAGGAGGCCTTCAATGTTCATTTACAAAAATTCCTTACGAGGTTGGGGAAAAATGTAAAACTTACACAAATTACCTTTGGCAACGTCTCTTATCATAGTTTCGACACACCAGCAGGACCCTGTGCAATTGGATTTGTAGGGAAAATCTTCTTCGCCAGTATCGGCAAGGGCGTCCCGATGAAGATAGCTGAAACCATCAACGGAAAGGCTAAATCCCTTGCGAGCCAGAAGAAATTCGCCAATGCGATGAAAGAACTCTGCAGCGAGAACGTCCAAATCGCCGCCTTTATTGATGCCAAACGACTCATCAAGAAAGTCGAAACCATTATCAATGCCCAAGGCAAGCGAGGCAAAAATGCCAGGTTATCAAAGGACACAATCGTCTTTAGAAATGTCATCAAGGCACTGGGGCTCGATGGCGTAACGGTAGTAGCGGGCGCAAGCAATATCGTTGATCGCGGTTTCCACGAAAAGATTCGCATCTTTAGCCCCTCCCCCCATCGGGGAATATTATCAATCTTTGCAGAAAAGCCTCTGCCTGCTGGTGCGCTGGAATCCGTTCCCGCCGATGCCGATGTGTTATTAGCAGCGAATTTCAATCCGATAAAACTATTGAGTCTCATGAGGAACATCGCTGCTGCCATTGAGCCCGATTCCAAGAAAGAATTCGATGAATCGCTAATCGAAATCAATAAGACTCTCGGCGTAGATATCGAAAAGGACCTCCTGAAATACACCTCGGGCCAATGGACAATCGTTAGCGCACCATCGCTGGGCGGGATGATTACCGGAACGGTCATCACCGTCAATTTGACCGATGCGGATAAGTTCCTCGATGCTATTACCAGAATAGAAAAGAAGCTGCTCGAACTAATCGACCAACCTCGTACAAAGGTTCGGGTATATAGATCAAATGGTGTTGTAATCCACTATCTAATCCGTCGTTCGGATGACTTCCCCTTACCGGTTGCACCGGCATGGGCGGTACATAAGGGCAAGTTCTACCTGGCGGCGTTTCCGCAGGTAATCGAATCAGCTGTAAGCGGGACGAACGAAAAACCCATCACAAAATCAGCTACCTTCATTGCCTTTCGCAAGCGGCTCAGTCCCAATGTCTCGTATATCGAGTATTGGAATACACCCTCGATAAAACAAAAACTCTACGGCTGTGTGCTTATTGGGGGAACAGCAGCAACGAACTTCCTCGGAAGATTCGCACCGGAAATCAGACCCGAGATCCTCCCTGCACTTCCCAAGGTGGAAAAATACATCTGGCCGACCATTGCCGCTATCAGCAGCGACGCCAATGGCATCACCATCGAATCCTACAGCTCAGTACCCACTTTGCTGATATCAACAGCCTACTCAGGCACCGCCGTCTCTATAATGCTGCCCGCGATGTTCGAAGCCAGAATAAATACAAGGCGAGTTGCCTCGATGATCAATCTGAAAAGCATAGGTGTAGGTTTGGCTGTGTACGCCACTGAAAATAACGACGATTATCCGCCTGACCTGAACAGGCTGGTGAAGGAAAAAATCATTGATGCCGAAATGCTGATGAGCCCCACCAGCGGGCGAAAGGTTCATTTCGATTCCAAGAGCAACCCCATACCTCCTTTCGATTACGTCTATCTCGGCGCGGGTTTGAAAACCACTGATATACCCAGACCCTCGAGATTTATCCTCGCCTACGAGAAGCCCGAGATAAATCGTTTCCGCGGCACTAATGTTCTTTACGCAGATGGACATGTTGAATGGGTTTTCATGAAAAAATTCCAGCATGACCTTGCGAGAACCAGGCAATGGATTGAAAAGCATAAGAAACGTAAAAGGAAATAATATCTGCAGCGATTTAATTTGCTACCGATAGATTTTCTAATCCAACCGCACATAAGATATGCGGACGAAATTCGTGGGATGCCAGCCTTGAAAAGTGTATCAATATAAATCATTGGAGCGGATTCAGCTGTGATTGAACGCGACTATCACGAAGCAATGTTGTACGAAAAACTTGAAGGTGGTACGGTGCAGTGCCACTTATGCGCCCATGAATGCGTAATCAAACCTGGTCAGAGCGGTATCTGCCGGGTACGTAAGAATATCGATGGTAAGTTGGTTTCGCTCAATTACGATGCGGTAGTAGCCGTCAACATCGATCCGATTGAGAAAAAGCCCCTCTTCCACTTCCTGCCCGGCTCGATAAGTTTATCAGTGGCAGCAGCAGGGTGCAATTTCCAGTGCCCGTTCTGTCAGAATTGGGAGATTTCCCAATCACCCCGCGATGGTCGGATTATCGGCGGCCAATCCGTCCCACCGAAACAACTCATAGCCATCGCACGGGCAAGAAAGTGCAAGTCCATCAGTTATACCTACACCGAGCCGACAATATTTTTTGAACTTTGCTACGAGACTGCCAGGCTGGCACACGAATCGGGAATAAAAAATTGCTTCGTCTCCAATGGCTACATGACGCCGATGGCTGTACGGACAATTGCCCCCTATCTTGATGCGATTAATGTTGATTTGAAGGCGTTTCGCGATGAAACCTATCGAAACGTAATGAAAGCCCGACTCGAACCAGTGCTAACCTGCCTGAAGGAACTATTAGCAGCAGGGGTTTGGGTGGAAGTAACAACGCTGGTGGTGCCGAGGATGAATGATTCAAAGGAAGAACTTACCGACATTGCCAACTTTATCGCAAACGAATTAGGCACTGATGTGCCCTGGCATGTAAGTCGATTCCACGGCGATTACAAGATGACCGACGCCCCATCAACACCTATGGAAAAACTATATGAAGCGATGGAAATAGGTAAAAAGGCAGGTTTGAAATATATCTATTGCGGCAACGTACCACCAAACGATTATGAAATTACTTTCTGCCCGAACTGCCAGACCAGATTAATTAGAAGAATGGGCTTTGCTGTTATTGAAAATATTCTCACCGATGGAAAATGCCCCAATTGCTCGACGGAGATTGCAGGAATATGGCAATGAACGCTATCTTGATGAAATGCATCATCAAGCGTTATAAGCGATAGTCAACTCTCCCCACAAGTGAGGCAATTTTATCGCCTCTTTCGGCGATTATGTCGTTCGCGTCGTTTCTTTGATCCTATTTTTCTTCTTCGTCTTGGCTTGCTCATTATTTTCCTCAAATAATCTTATTGCACATTGCTATAAACAATTATATCATCTTTCACTAAACGAAGCAAGTCATAGAG
>JAGHBS010000225.1 GCA_021160865.1 Planctomycetota bacterium
AAAAGTATCGAAGGGGTGTTGATAAAAGTTTATATAGGAACTTGACCGATAGATGGTAATATTTGAACGATATGGATATACTTATGCATTATTCTTGGTATTGGTATGTTATGTATGTTGGTAATGTTGGGAGAGAATAGATATGCGATATGCGATGATAATGGCAGGTGGGGCGGGGAAACGCCTTTGGCCGGCAAGCAGGCAAAATAAGCCGAAACAGCTAATTCGCTTTATCGATGATAAGTCGTTGCTGGAATTGGCGTTAGAGCGACTTGAAGGTCTGTTTCCATCCGAGCAGACCTTTATTATTACCAATGCATCTTATGTGGAGAGTATTCGCGAGCGTGTTTCACAACTACCAGCAGAGAATATTATAGGCGAGCCCGAAGGGCGTGATACTGCCAATGCGATAGCCCTGGGGGCGGAGATTATCGCTGCCAGGGACGCAGATGCTACCATGGCAGTGTTTACTGCGGATCACATTATCCGCCCTGTCGATGAGTTTCAGCGGTGTGTCGAAAAGGCATGTCAAGCCGCTGAAGACGACCCCAAAGCCCTGGTGACTTTTGGTATTCGTCCAACCCATCCGCATACTGGATTGGGATATATTCAATGCAGCGAAGGTGAGGTTAGAAAGGTTTTTGCCTTCAAAGAAAAGCCGGATCATCACACCGCCAGATATTATGTCGAATCCGGACGATATTTCTGGAACAGTGGGATGTTCATTTGGAAGGTTCAGACGATACGGGAGGCACTGCAGAAGTATTTGCCCGAATCGGCTGAAGCATTCAAGAAGGTTGGTGAGGCGCTCAGGAAGGGGGAAGATATAACTAACTTGCTAAAAGAGATTTATCCTCAGCTGCCCAAGATAAGCATAGACTACGCAGTGATGGAAAAGGCTGATCATGTATTGATGGTGGAACTTACTTGCAGTTGGCTTGACGTGGGTTCCTGGCCAGCATTGGCTGAAGTGGTTTCAACCGATGCCGATGGGAACGCCGTTCTGACCAAAAGGGCAATCGTAATCGACGGCAGTAATAATATACTCTTTTCCGAAGATGATCATCTCATTGCCTTGATGGGGCTTGATGAATGTATCGTGGTGCATACCCCCGATGCCACGCTGGTTTGCAACAAGTCCGATGCCCAGCGGCTCAAGGAATTGGTCGAAAAGGTCGGCGAAAAGTACGGGCAGGAATATTTATAACGATGCCTATAAAAGACCCGACGAAAGAAATGTAAGATATTATAAGCGTGTCACGATGGATTGGTGTAGATTTTGGAAGTCAGCGGATAGGTCTTGCTGTGGGCGATACCGATAAGTGTATTGCTACACCGTTAGAGCAGTTATCTGCTGGTAAGATGAGCTTAGCCCGCATTGCAGCGCACATTAAATCGCTTGTTGAAAGTTATGGAGCGGTCGGTGTAGTAGTTGGCTTGCCAATTAATGCCGATGGTAGCTGGGGGAAACAAAGTAAGGTTGTACTCGATTTTGCCGCTAACCTTGCCAGACAAACTGGACTCGATGTACGGCTTTGGGATGAGAGATTGAGTAGTTTTGAGGCAGATTTGCGATTGAAAGGTATTTTGACACCCAAAAAGAAGAAGCGTCGCCAAGATTCATTGGCAGCAGCGGCTATTCTTGAAGATTTTCTTGCATCTGACGGTCCTGTGGCTGCCTCTCGTCCAGAAGAGATAAGAAAAATAAACAGAAACAGAGATAGAAATAGTGGAATAGATAAAAACTTTACTGGTGAAGATTTGCCTGTTGATTAGCTTGAATAATGATTCCAGCAGGCCTGGGTGGTCCAACTCTATCCGACGAAGTTATAAGGACGGGTGATTATTTTTGTTTCTTCTTGTCATCTTGCTCGTTTTCTTCTTCGCTTTCAGAGGCAAGGGCTTCCAATGCCTTGATGGGGTCGATTTCTTCTTCCTCGGTGATTTCGGGTATAATTTCTTCCTCGTCCGCTAATTCGATGACTTCTTCTTGCTTACCCTCGGGCTTTGTCTCCATTATTTTTGTTTCAACGGGCGTGATTTCTTCTGGCACACCGTCGATCTGAACTGTAAAGACTACCGGTCCAATCATAAGTTTATCACCTGGATTTAGGACGGCTTCATTGACACGCCGATTATTAACATAGGTGCCATTGGAGCTGGCAAGGTCGCGAACTCTAATTCCTTGCTCATCTTTTATCAATTCGCAGTGTTTCCGAGAAATGTTCGATAATGGGATACGAAGCGTACAATCTTCGCTACGCCCGATAACCGTCAAGTCCTTCGTTATCTCAAAGTCCTTGCGCTGCCCATTAGGTTTGAACATTACCAACCTGACGTCCATAACCAACCCTTTCATTGCAGCATCAGCTACCAAAAAGATTATATCAAATGGTAGCGATGGATAATTTACCCTGTATTGATAAATTTTCTTTGCCTTCTCCTCTTGTATTATAAAGCCTCAATGCCTGCATTCAATAAAATTTACTTATCAATGGAGGAGGCCAGATATTCAAGACAATTATCCCATCTTTTAGGGCAGAGAAGAATCTTACTATTGCTTTCCCAAGGGGGAGATACTTTTCTGCTCGAATAACTTCATATGACTATCAGGCTAACCGATACATATTTACGGGAATCGCTTGAAGAATTAATTGTGATGACGGAGTGCGAACCCGGCGGGATTCCTGCGTGATATATCGTATATTTCAAACGTCGGGCTTACGAGGGTACCCTTGTTATGAAGATGAAGATACTGAAGACCCGCTCGCTGCCGATAGGCATCGATATTGGTAGTGCCTATGTCAAGGTTGTGCAGTTCCAGCAGAACGAAGATAAGTTGGAACTGATAGCAGCGGCACGTATGTCTATACCGGTGCAGTGTCGAGATGACTCTGATAAAAAGATGGATTTATTAGCCGAGTTTCTTCGGGGTATCCTCAAGGAGCAAGGGTTTAAGGGAAAGCGTTGCATTATTTCGATACCCGCTTCTGAAACATTCTTACAGCATATCAAAACTGCGAGGGTATCTCCTGATAGGTTAGACAGTACCCTCCGATGGGAACTGCAGGGCAAATTACCCTTTGATACCAATGATGCTATTATTCGGCACATAGTTGTTGGAGAAGTTCATAATGAGCGAGAAATCGGTCTGGAAGTTATTGTGGTAGCAGTTCAAAGGGAAACTGTAGATAGATATTTGAAGATGGCAAGTGACAGCAAGTTGGACGTGATAGGTATCAATGTCGAACCATGTGCCATCCTTGAATGTTTCGGAAGATTTCTTCGTCGGCAGGAAGATCGACAGAGGGCTACTTTGTTTCTCGATTTAGGACGGAGTTCCACGCAGGTTGTCATATCTCACGGTTCTAAAATGGTTTTCGCCAGGAACATAATGTTTGGTGCTGATAAGATAGATGCCGCTGCTGCTTCAGCTTTGAACATGTCATTGGAAGATATAGGGATTTTGCGTGAGAAGTGTTTGGTATCAAACGAAAAAGCGGAGCCAGACTGTGAGGTCTTTTACGATGCTATCGGCGAGGTAATCGAAGAAGAAGTCAGGGAGATAAAGAAATCTCTGCAATATTATGATTCGATCTTTCCAACCAAACCTGTCCAGCGAGCGATTTTTTTAGGCGGCCAGGCAATGGATAAACAGTTCTGTCAGATGATTGCCAAAAGGCTTAATCTACCGTCGCAGGTAGGCGATCCATTTGTTCGTACCGCTATTGCTGCGGAGAATAAAGGAGTCGATGTTCTTCAAACACGCCCAATGTGGGCTGTCGCTGTGGGTCTAAGTGTTGGTGAAAAAGTAAAAAATGTTGCGTGAGGCATCTATATGAGCTTAGTGAACCTATTGCCTGAGGATTACATAGCAAGGCGGATGCAGAAGCGGGCGACGTTGATGTGCCTGGTGCTGTTCGTCGCAGTGATGATAGGTGTTCTTGCTGCTGCTGGCATGGTAGAGCGTAGATGTCGATGTACTGAGCAGGTTTGCAGAGAAGTTAATCAAGAGTACACCAGAGCTGCTGCTCTTATCCAACAGCTGCAGAGTTTGGAGTCAATTAAGAACAGAATGCTTCGAAAGGCAAGCAGAACAGTAGCCTTGCTCGAACGTGTTCCACGCAGTTATATCCTTGCTGTTATTACCAATGCTTTACCTGAAGGGGCTTCTTTGAAGGAGTTCGATTTGTTAACCGAGTCGGTCAAGAACTCAACTTCCCAGGGGGGTATGTCGCGGTATCAGGCAATTTCAGCTAAATCCACCTCTGGTAAGCTCCCTATTAGGACGAAAGTTTCAATCATGATAACCGGCTTTGCCGGAACGGATGTGGAAGTGGCAAGGTTCATAACAGCAATGGCTAAGTGCCCTCTAATAGAAACAGTCGACCTTGTTTACAGCCAGCAAAAAGAAGTCAATAATGCAATCGCCAGGGAGTTCCAAGTGATTCTGCATATAAAGAAAGATGCCAATGTGATTAGTTTGTCTGAAACTTCGTCTTCAAATCGACAATCGAGTGTGAAAAAGGGACAGACCTAATATGAAATTCGGCATTCGCGAAGTCGTGTTTGTGGTTCTTCTGGCAGCCATTCCTGTCGGGGCATGGTGGTTTGTCTTTCGTCCAGCCGATGCCCGCAATGCCGAGATGCTCAAGCAAATCAAGACAAAGCAACAGAAACTTCGGGAATTAAACAAAGCAACTGCAACTATAGGCGACCTCAAAGTTGAAATCAATTCATTCAAGGAAGCAATAAATTTCTTCCGAGCAAAGTTGCCTACCGAAAAGGAAATGGATCAGGTTCTAAAAGGGGTT
>JAGHBS010000033.1 GCA_021160865.1 Planctomycetota bacterium
AAATACCTCATATCTATACTGTTGGCGAAACAATCACGGTTCGGTGGGAAGTGTACGATGCGAATCTCGTTCCCGACAGTATCCGCCTGGCGACATCTTTTGGACCATTTCCACAGAACGTTGTCTGGAAAACATTTCCTTTAACCTTCCCGGCATCGCATTCGCTCAGGATTCCCATCCCTGCCGAGGCAGCAGGTCATCGCAAGGGCCAGCTCGGGCAATTCCGCATCCGTCTGGAAGCATCTGACAAGGCAGGCAATATCGGATTTGCCTTTTCCGATGTTCTTCGCGTCAGTGGTCCACCGGTGCCGGCAGCACCGGCTGTTCGCAAGGCAAAGCCGGGCGAAATTATCGTGCAGGAACAAGGTAAACCAGGCGCTAAACCGGGTTGGCCTCAGCCCGGAGCGCTGTTGAGGGGCGGAACTTCTCGCACTTTACTCTGGCTACCTAAAGAAGTGGCAAAGTACGAACATGTAATCTTACAATTCTCGGCTGATAATGGTAGGTCATGGAGAACAATTGCTGAAAACCTCCAGCTGGGCAAGGCAGTAAAGTGGACTGTGCCGGAGGTGAACTCCAAGATATGTCGTCTTCGTATTCTGGCGGTAAAAGACCCTGAACATAGAATAATGTTAGCCGAGACCCAACTATTCACGGTAACCACCGCTCCGCCTGAGACAATTTTAGGACCAAAACCTGCTCCTCCAGAAGAAGCAGGTGAATGAAAACGGTTAAGAAATCTCTTATCAGAACCTATAAAATAATGCAGTAATATCACCTTGCTATATAAGCAGATGGATGGTATTATTTTGACCTCAGCAGTTCAGCAAAAGATATATCCTAATCTATAATCAAAATCATTTTGGCATCACAATGAGCACAAAATAGCCAACAATAAGTGAGACAGAAGGAAATAGAGATGCGACAGAAAGGTTTTTCTCCGAAGATATGTTTATTGACAACGATACCGATAATTCTCATTCTGATAAGCACATCCGATATAATTGCCCAGCGGCCCGAGAACGGAGGAAGGCGAATATATGAAGAACAACTTCGTGTAAGACTTGATCAACAGCAAGCAGCTGCCCGACAAATAGGACTTGATGCTGGAGGCTGGTTTGACTTTGCATTTTTTACCTATGACGATGCCTTTGGAAAGGAACGAACTTTACGACAATACGACCTGCGACTCTGGGCATCCTATACACATCGCGGTGTTCACACCTTCTATGTCCGTGGGATGATGGGATTTGACGATTGGAATCCAGGAGATAATCCCAATGGTGATACCGGAGATAAGTTCCATCAACCAAAATTAGAACGAGCATGGTACCGATTTGATTATGACCGACTTATCCGAAACCAAACGGGCAAAGACCCAAAGGCAGGATTCAAAGTGGAAGTCGGGCGTAACTTCTACGTGATAGGGACCGGGCTTGTTTTGGCGATACCGCTCGATGCTGTCAAATTGACCGGCAGGGTCGGCGACCTGACTGTCAACGGACTGATAGCAAAAACTATAACCCATACCTACAATATCGACGATTCTCCGGCAGTTCGAGACCACATGGATAGATGCTTCTACGGAATAGAAGTAAAGTATACCGGCATCGATAAGCACGAACCGTTCTTCTACTACCTCTGGCAGAATGACCATACCAAACCCTGGGGAGGTATCCTACCTCAACAGTACTCATACGATAGCGAATATCTAGGCTTCGGTAGTACTGGAAGCATCCCCTATTTACCGCGCCTTCGATATGAAGTGGAAATGGTATTCGAGTCCGGCAGGAGTTTTCCTGAAGGTGCCAATAAGCAAGAGAAAATCCGTGCGATGGCGTTGGACGTTCTATTGGAGTACCTCTTCCCTGTAAAGTACCGCCCACGAGTGGCGTTCCGATACACCTGGGGTAGCGGCGATAGCGACCGACGCCTCAGTAGCACATCAACAATAGGTGGAAATCAACCTGGTACAAACGATAAGGCATTTAATGCCTTCGGCTTCCGAGATACTGGTGTGGCATTTGCTCCGGAGATAGGCAACCTTCACACGTTTCAGATCGATTTCAGTGCCAGACCACTTGAAGAGATTAAACTCTTCAAAAAAATGGAAACTGGTACAAAAGTGTTCTTTTACACCAAGGATAAGCGCACCGGTGCTATCTCGGATACTACGGCTACAGTACATTCCAGCTGGGTCGGATGGGAATGGGATGTGTACTTGAATTGGCGGATAACCTCTGATGTCTCGCTGACCGTTCGCTACGGCATATTTAGCCCCGGCGATGCGTTCGTCGACAGAGATCATCGTCAGTTCTTCTACACGGGTGTTACTTATAGTTTCTAAAGGGTGTAAAAAGTGAAAAACATCATCATGATTTTACTATCTGCGGTTGTTGTGATAACCCTGACATCGTGCCAATCCACAGGCAAGGCACCGAGGATAGAAAACGGCGAGCAGAAACTCGCTCTTCAAACTGATTCAGCAGCTTACCTCGATTACATCTCGTCCAAGCCAACCGTTACACAGGCTGATGCAATAAAGGGTATATTGCTCTTACTCGGTGAGAAGCGGCAGATGACTTTTGCCCAGGCGGTAAAAACCTTGCTGGATAAACAAATCGTCTCTTCAAACTGGCGATTCAATCCCACGAAACCCATCACCAAGGGGCAAGTAGCATACATGGCTTACCAGCTCTGCCGGATGACCGGCGGACTCACAATATTGCTGACCGGGCCATCTTGTCGGTATTGTCTAAAAGAACTTCAATATCGTGGCATTATGAGCCCGGGAATGCCGTATAATAGTGTTACGGGAATGGAATATGTTGCTATCCTCGGCAGGGTGGATGAGTACCTACAAACCGGTACGATCTCCGGTGCCGAACAAAGAGAAGGAGGGTAAAAATGCCGAATACAATCTGTCGAAAATCCGTGATTGCCTGTGTCCTATTACTCCCGTTGAGTATCGCATCTGCCCAGAAGGTCAAACCGCAAGCCAAACCCAAGCCACTCATGGCTACTGTAAAGCAAGTTTCGGGTATCGCTCAAAGATTGGTTCCTGGCAAGCCGAATAAGTGGGTCAACTTGAAGATAGGTGATAAACTCAGCGAGAATACGATTATTCGTACTGGGTTTCGCAGCAAGGTAGTATTGGCATTTGAAGATAAATCAATTGTGACAATTAATCGGGCAACCAAGATGGGCATCAGCGAGTTCAAAAGGAAGGGAAAACTCACCAAGATGA
This sequence comes from Planctomycetota bacterium, assembly GCA_021160865.1. Lineage (GTDB taxonomy): Bacteria > Planctomycetota > Phycisphaerae > SM23-33 > SM23-33 > JAGHBS01. Next base: position 3,248 of record JAGHBS010000033.1, read on the forward strand.
AAGTCGGCTTGAAGTACGGCTCACTTCACGCAAGAGTCGAAAGGGCACGCGGGCCAAGCGATTTTCGTGTAGCCACACCCGTAGCAACCTTAGCGGTAACAGGCAGCGAAGGAATTAGTCGATTCAGCGGAGATTTCGGCTTTGAGATGACCTGTCGATCAGGAAAGTGGAATTTGAAAAAGGGATTTAAATCTCTCAGCCTAACCGGTGGCGAATCTACCAATAATCGTTTCACCAAACCCATCAATATCGCCAAGAAGTGCACAACCGTGTATCTGGGCAATGCGCTTGGTGGAATGAGTCATAGAGAAATAACCTTCATGAGAAACCACGGCGGCGGCCGGGGTGTATTGGGCTTCGTACCTTCAGGCGGAAAAAGAAGGCGATTCCTGAATCTTTTCAGATTAACAGGGTGTGACTACCACTACTCGAATGGGCTTACAATAGAAACCGATAGCAATGGTGAGTATTAGTCAGCCACCATATTAGGA
>JAGHBS010000032.1 GCA_021160865.1 Planctomycetota bacterium
ATTTACTATTTATCATGATTTATTCGAGTCCTCTTGAGGATTTTCGCTCTTACTTGCCGGTCCTACTCCACGAATTGCCCATCGGGCAAATTTCATCCTCACATTGGCTGATTCGTCGACCTTGAGTGTTATCTCATCATCTCGTATCTCGATGATTGTTCCTATTATTCCACCAATAGTAGTGACCTTATCACCCTTTTTTAGGCTTTCGAGCATCTCTTTTCGTCGTTGTTGCTCCTTTCGCCTGCTTCGTCCCATCCATATCCACATCAGGATTAAAAGGCCTATCATCAGCGGAAGGAACCATCTGCCAAACATCGGATTGACGGGTGCATTATTTCCATCTTGTTTACCGCTGGTAGGTTTTGTTGTAGGTGTGGCGGGCTCTTGTTTGTCCGCACCTTCTATTCGGGCAGGTATTGGCTTGCCAGAGGATTCCTTATCTGGCGATGATATAACAGCAGTGCCCGACGGCTGAGTCGTTGCTTGCTGGGACCATACCTTTATCCCTACCCCCAGCAGTACGATGAGGATGGTTGTCAGAATCAGCAGTAGTTGTTTCCTATTTCTATCCATCTGTCCTTTCCTTTCAATATCTCGATATTCCTAAATTATTACCAAGCAATATACAGATTGAGTATTCTGATGGACTAATCCTGCTTCGTCAACATCAAAACTGAAACATCTAAATCACTTCATCCTTCATCGTTCGAGGGGTAGAATTGTTTCAGCCATACCTTGATGCGTTCTTGAAGGTTACCCTCATCGATTGCTTTGTGAATTTCAGACATTAATTGTGCAAAAAATGTCAAGTTGTGAATAGTAACCAACACTGCGGCAAGCATTTCATTAATCTGGAAATAGTGTCTAAGCGTTCCACGAGAGAAATTTTTGCAGGTGTAGCAAGGGCAATTTTCATCAATGGGACGAGCATCGCGAGCGTAGGTGGAATTGCGCAGGCGAATCCTACCCGACCAGGTAAATGCCTGTGCATTGCGCGCATTGCGAGTTGGCAAGACGCAATCGAACATGTCAATCCCGCATGATACGCCCAAAAGGATATCTCTCGGTTCGCCCACTCCCATCAGGTAGCGAGGCTTATCGGAGGGGAAAGAATCATCGACGGTTTCGAGAACGGCAGCCATTTCCTCATGTTTTTCCCCCACGCTTAATCCACCGATGGCAAAGCCGGGAAAGTCGAGTTCCTTGAGTGCTTCGATACATTTTTCCCGCAGGGTAAGCGAAGTCCCCCCTTGCTGAATAGCAAAAAGGGTTTGTATAGAGGGATTGCCTGATTTTAACCAGGTTTCTTTGCATCGTCTTGACCAGTTGACGGTACGTTCGACGGCTCGGGCAACCTGCTTTTCATCAGCATCGGCCGGCGGACATTCATCAAGCTGCATTATAATATCAGCCCCAAGGGCGATTTGAACCTCGATACATCTTTCTGGCGTGAGTTCTATCGTTTCACCGTCGATGTGCGATTGGAAGACAACTGCATCATCGCTGACCTTCCGCAAAGCAGCGAGTGAGAAGACCTGATATCCCCCGCTATCGGTAAGGATTGGACCATCCCACCCCATAAACTTATGAAGCCCGCCGAGTTCGACGATTGTTTCAACCCCCGGTCTTAGCAAGAGGTGATAGGCGTTGGCGAGGATCATTTTCACCCCTGCTGAATGAAGTTGTTCGGGTGTGATGCCCTTGACGGCTCCATAAGTTGCGCAGGGCATGAATACGGGCGTGGGAACCTCACCATGGGCGGTACGAAGAACCCCCCGCCTTGCCTTTCCATCGGTTTTGATTATGGAAAATCCAAACATAGGAGGTGATATTTGAGTTTCTAAACCTTTGCAACTGGCTGGGCTTTTCCAGTCTTGAGTGATTTTTCCATCGCTTCCAGAATCGCTATCGGTGCAAGGATGCGCTTATGTTCAAGAGGTTCCTGGCCGCTTCGGATCATCTCACAGAACGTTCGTATGCCCGTAATGTATGGATCAGCATCAAATGCAATTTGCTTGGAAACGAGCCCATTTTGCGTCAAAGCCGCAATATGGAAACCAACATATTCAATCAGGCAATGGATGGTAGCAGCAATTCCGGAGCGGAAAAATAGCGTTGCGACCGCACTTTTCTTCTTGCTGCTTCGGGATACGTTTACTGATACTACATCTGTTCCGAGTAAATCGACAATCATCTCTACCTGATGGATGCCGTAGAAAAACAGACCACCGTAGGGCGAATAGGGATCACAAGGTCCGATGGTGATAAGAGTGAGTATTTTATCTGTTTTTTGAAGAGATTGTTTCAGTGATTTGAATGACCTTTGCATTATCAATGCGCTAAAGGAGGTTACAGGTACCTTTGCTCGTTGGCAGCGGGCGAGGAAATCCCTGCCTTCTGAAAGACGGTAGCAGAAAGGCTTATCGATGAAGATCGGGATTCTTGCTTCCAGGAAAGCCTCTGCTGCTGGCAGATGATATTTCGGATGACGATGATCGATGAAGACGGCATCGATTTGCCCAATCATCTCCTCAGGGTTTTTGACAATGGTGGGGATAGCCCCATCTTTGGCAGCCTTTTTTGCGAATTTATCCGTCTCGCCCCAGATAGCAACTACTCTAAAGCCCGGAACCTTTTTCGAGATGTTCAGGGTCTTTGCAACAGCGATGCTATGGGTATTTTCCGCTCCGACAATCCCAATTCGTATCATTTCTTATCTCCTGTACGATTCAGCAGATTTCCTAATGCTAATTCGCTACAGCCGGGCACGTCTTCTTCCGTCCCTGCCATTTCTATCAGGTAATCAGGTACACCTCCCTTTGCGTCATCGAGAGCCAATTTGAACATTCTTTCGGCAACATCGCGATGTTCATCGGCAACATTTTTCTCGAACGGGTCGGATGCATTCAAATCATACAGCAGCACGCCTGAACCATTTATCTTGCAGTTCAACCACCAATTATCGTCAATTACCGTGATATTAGGTCCCCATGCGACCGTAACGTGATTGCGAATTGGTTGGTCATTGTTTACTGCTTGGTCAAAGAAGCATTTTCCATCGAGGTCTTCAGGCAGCGGGACACCTGCAAATTGCAATATCTGTGCGGACAGGTCAATGTGCTGAATTAATAAATCACTTCGTTTGCCGGCACCGATACACTCTGGATGGCGGATAAATACCGGTACCTCATAGACCTCCGGTGCCGATGGATAACCTTGTTTGCCGAGGTATCCTCTATCGCCGATACTATGCCCATGATCGGTTGTCACGATCAGAACGGTATTTTCCAGCAATCCCAGTGAACGCATCGTTTCATAGAAATGACCGAACCATCTATCGCACATCGTGACCAGCCCGCTGTAATTGGCCCTTGTTCGGTTAATTAGCTGCTCGGGGATGTATTCGGTGGTCCTGTAAGTGCTGACGACTTGTTCCCTGCCATCGGAATCATCGTACATTTTGCGATAGTATTCCGGGACGAACCACGGTTCGTGCGGGTCGAAACTTTCGACCGTGAGGAAGAATTTATCAGCATCGCGATTTTGCTCCAGCCACCGGGCAGCTTCTATGAAGACGCGGGCGTTGAAATAATTCTCCTCGAGTGTTCTGTCGTACATGTTTTTTAGTTCGTTGATGATGACCCCGCGTAGCTGGGGAATTTTTTCTTCCAGTTCCTGAGGTAGATATTTGCGTACGAGTTCTTCAGGAGGTTCCGGACCGCTTCGGGCTTTATCGGTCTCCTGGCCTCGCAGGA
>JAGHBS010000072.1 GCA_021160865.1 Planctomycetota bacterium
GTTTCCGCCAATAACGAATGAAATCGCTGATAAGTTTGTAAGAGAGATGCTCGGTGAACGGCGGTATGCGCAGTTCCTTCGCAAACGTGATATGGACTTTGCAACTCACGTTGAAGGCAGGGCACGTTTCCGTGTCAATGCACATTTCCAGCGGGATACTATCGCCATTGCCTTTCGTGCAATTCCCAATGAAGTGCCGAGATTGGTGGAATTGAATCTGCCACCAGTCGTGGAAAGTTTCGTCGATTTGCCTCACGGGTTAGTACTGGTCACTGGTGAGACCGGCTCGGGTAAAAGTACAACCCTGGCAGCGATGATTAACGAAGTAAATCAGCGATACGGATACCACGTGATAACGCTGGAGGATCCAATCGAATACACCATCCGTCCCAATAAGTGCCTTATCGAGCAGCGGGAGGTAGGCAGTGATGTCATATCATTCGCTTCCGGGCTAAGGCATGTATTGAGACAGGACCCGGATATTATACTCGTCGGCGAAATGCGAGACCTCGAAACCATCAGCACTGCTATAACGGCTGCTGAAACTGGTCATTTAGTCCTATCCACTTTGCACACCCAGTCAGCTGCCCAGACGGTCGAACGTATAATCGATATATATCCTGCTGAGCAGCAAAACCAGATTCGTGCAATGCTTGCCAATACACTCCAAGCCGTTATTTCCCAAACCCTCTTCAAGCGGATAGATAAAGAGGGGATGATTCCTGCTGCTGAAGTGCTGGTGTGCAATTCTGCAGTCCGTGCCTGCATCAGGGAAAATCGTATCTTTGAAATCCCCAACATTATTCAAACCAATGCTGCTTTGGGAATGATCACACTGGAGCAATCGGTCAAAAGGCTTTTCTTGAATGGCTGTATAAGCAGAGAAGACGCTCAGGCGAAGATTAAATTTTACGATTCTATCGAGCAGTCTGTCACGGTCTGAAGTAATCAGCCGTTCGGAAATCAGTAAGTCATTTTAGCATAAGGTCATATAGCAATATTTAGCAATATTGCATTTTCTCCCTGCCGATTATTTTTTTTGCAAGGGTCATCTTTGCTGCTGGCTGGATATTCGCTCAATCGTGGGGGATTATCTGTTCACTTACCAGCAGGACAAGATGGGTATTTCCGTCAATGCTAATGAGATTTGCTTACAGCGTCTTCGAATTGTACGTTTCAAATAGCAGAAGATAGAGCCGATTTGCAGATAACGTCCCGAAAGTTAGGGCAAAACCTGCCGCTCTGTAAACAGTGTGGTAATGAGTGTGAGGAGCAGAAAATGCCGGTTTATCAGTATCGAATTCGCACCGAAACTGGAGCAATAACTTCAGGTGAGATATTGGCAGCCACCATTGACGAAGCTACTGCACGGGTGCGTCAGCAAGGCAAGGGGTATTTGCTGGACATTTCCCCGTCCTTTACTGCCGGTCAGGGGATTCTCAAAAAGATTCGAGAGTTTCGCATTGAATTAGGTCCTGGTTTAAAGGATGTCTTTACTTTTACACGACAACTTTCGGTGATGATAAAGGCAGGTGTGAATGTCAGGGCGGCAATAGGGGGAATTGCAGAGCAAACGAGCAATCCGAGGTTCAGGAAAGTTCTCGTAGGTATCCGGGAAGACCTCGAAGAAGGCAAGCCTTTCTCAGAAGCACTCAAGAAGCATCCGAAGCTGTTTAGCCCATTATATATAAACATGGTCAAGGCTTCGGAGATGTCCGGAAGTTTCGGCAAGATGCTTGAGCGAATTTCAGTCTACCTGCACCACAAAATCAGGACGAGGTCAATGGTACGTGGCGCAATGGTGTATCCGCTGATAATCGCATTTATGGCAATTGTTACGACAATCTTCTTATTGACCTTTGTTCTGCCGAAGTTCACGCTACTCTTTGCAGGGAAGGAAAACCTTCTTCCTAAGCCGACGAAGATGCTCCTTGCGGCAAGTGCATTCTTACGTGGCTACTGGTACATCGTCGTTGGAATAGTAGCGGCGTTGATAGCAGGATTTTTATACTTTATCCATACACCTTTTGGCAGGGCGAAGTGGGACGCATTCAAACTGAAAATTCCTCTTCTGGGACGCATTTTCCGATCGTTGTGCATCACTCGAAGCCTACAAACGATGGGGGAGATGGTTAATGCCGGCGTGCCGATGCTTGAGACACTTAAGATAACCGCGCAGGTTTCGGGAAACGTGCTATACAACCAGATGTGGATGCAGGTGTTCCGCTCAGTGAAGTCCGGCAAGAAGATAGCTGCTCCGCTTGCCCGCTGCACGCTCTTGCCGCGAAATGTCGTGCAAATGATCTCAGCAGGGGAGGAGTCGGGGAATCTGGCCGAAGTACTCACAGATGTATCAGAATATTATGATCAAGAACTGCAAAATACCATCAAGGCAGCAACATCAATGATTGAACCATTGATGATTGTCATGATGGGCTTTTTGGTTGGCTTTATAGCAATGAGTGTCATTTTGCCGATCTTCAAAATGTCTCAGCTGGTCAAGTAGAGAAGAGCAGATGGAGGATAAAGTAGGGTGGTAGGTTCAGAACAATTCAGATTGAATGCACCACGGCGAAGTAGAATAAGGACTGTAAGGTCGGCTTTTACGTTGATTGAGGCATTGATAGCCACGGTATTGGTCGGGCTTGGCATAGCTGCAATGATGGTTAGCACGCAGTCGGGAACGCGTGTTGCGGCTCATTCACAAGAACTAACCCAGGCAATTTACATTGCTTCGGAGATACGCGAGTGGACATTGAAATTACCGTTTAAAGATCCTCAAACACCAACTGACCCACCCGGCGCCGATGCTGATGAGGACCCTCAAATAATGGTCGATGACCTTGACGATTTGATGAGTGTTACCTTTAGCCCTCCCAGAGATGCAATGGGAAGAACGATCGATGATATGAGTGATTGGTCTGAAACAATCACACTTACTTGGCGAGATAAAGATAACCTCACATCAGTGGTAAATCCGGGTGAGAGCGAGATGGTATTTGTGCAAGTGGTAGTTTCTCATAATGGGAAAAAGGTACTCTCGACGGGCTGGCTTATTGCAGGAAGTCAATGAGATATGTGGCTGATCCTCCCGACGGTGGGATATGATTATGGCGAGAATCACCTTTGCCTATCAAGCGGTAAGGAGGTTGGTTAGAAGGATTTCGAAGGATGAATGCTGCAGTAAAAAAAGGTGTAAAAGCACGTATTGGCTTTACTGTAATAGAGGTATTGTTAGCCTTGACGATATTGGCGATATTGCTTAGTGCGGTAGCCTTGGCAATGCAAGGGGGGTTGAAATGCTTTGATGAGAGTGAGCAAATTGCCCAGCTCATCCAGACCTCGCAGGTAGTGCTTAATCGAATGATGTCGGAGGTCCGTACTGCCCAGGCGGTCGATACTGACACTCAGCGAATCAGTATCATCCCACCGGAAAATGATGAAGGCATAACAAATATAGAGTACGAACTTGTTGATGGTGTCCTCTATTACCGTCAGACGATTAACGGTGAGCAGACCAGCCAGGAGTTGATAAGTTCCGATGATGTTGCCAAGGTCATCAGTTTCACGGTAAGCAGGGAGACGGCAATCGGTGAGGATGATCTAATTTACACCAGGTCGGTAACAGCGACGCTTAAACTCCAGGCAGGGGATAATCAATTTGCCATTACTGCCTCTGCCTGTCCCCGACGGAATATGAATTATTGATAGTCATAACCAATTTTGCGGCGATGATATTGTCGTTTATGAAAACGTTTCATTTTCGGCTTGCTGCTGTGCCGTTGGAGGATAGAACGATGAAAAGGCTTCATAGAAGAGGCAATTACCGCACGAGTTATCGGAGCGGTTTTGCATATGTCTTGGCGTTGATATTACTGACGCTGTTTACAACATTATCGTTAGCGTTTATGTCGGAGACGAATCTGAATCTACAGAAGAGCGAGAACACTCGCTTGGTTTTGGGTGCACAACTTGCTGCTGAAAGTGGCGTGAATTTCATGAATTATCTACTCAAGAATTGTAGAGTACGGAGTAATATCCGTGGCCAGTCACTGTTAGACACTGTTGCAAGTGAGCTGTCAAGCAAGCTCAACGGTTCGCCAAACGTTCAGGGAGCGTCCGTGGGGTATGACAATACAGTGATTACTATCCCGGAAATATCTCTTGGAACCGGACAGACGTTTTCAGGTGAACTTTATTTAGTAGATGACCTGACAGTACGTCTCATTGTGACTGGGACGGAAGGGTCGATCAAACGAAGCATTGGAATGGATTACCAACCGGTTTTTGGTAAAGGTGGTGTTTTTAATTACGGTCTTGCTTCAAAAGGTGTGATCCGCATCATTGGAAATGCTCGCATTCAGGGAGCAAACTCAGTTGATGAAGCATCAATTCTCTCTACTACATATTCTAACAA
>JAGHBS010000239.1 GCA_021160865.1 Planctomycetota bacterium
AAAAATTGCCCAAACCCCAAATATCCCTGCAGGCGATTGGAGAAAGGTTGCCGCCCAGATCGGCGGTGGCGGTGGCGGTGGAAAACCTACAATGGCTCAGGCTGGTGGCAAAAATACCAATGCGCTACCAGAAGCACTCGATAAGGCACGGGAATGGATTAAAAACAAACTCGGATGATTATTACATAATTGACTGATATGATAGAAAGGCGATTGCTGCTTTGTTAAGTGTTGACAATTGGATTTTTAATGATTAGTTTTCACCAAAATTGATGAACTTTTGTGGTATTGCAAACAGACGGAAATGTTATATCATTTCGTCCGTCGATTTTACTGTGAATGAGAGGTTGAGTTATGTTACCGGCACAAAAATTAAGTCGTTCAAGAACACGCTCTCGGCGGTCGCATTATGCGCTCAAGCCGGTCAATTTTACCTACTGTCCGCGGTGCAATTCACCCAAGTTGCCCCACCGAGCATGTGCTAATTGCGGATATGTTCGATCAGGTTTGAGCTTGAAGATTGAAAAGGAAGGTTAGTCCATGCGTATTGGTGTTGACGCAATGGGTGGAGATTTCGCCCCGGCTGAACCGGTAAAGGGCGCTATAGCCGCTAAAGACTTCCTTGGTGATGACGACCGCATCGTACTTATTGGAGATGAACCTATCATTCGCAAATACCTCGAAGACTTCCCCGGCTGGGAAGATTTTATTGAAATCGTTCATGCTTCAGAAATTATCGGGATGGCTGAACCGCCTGTAGAGGCATTGCGACAGAAACCAGATAGTTCCATCGCTAAGATGGCATCATTGGCAGCCAAGGGGCAACTTGACGCTATTCTTTCTGCAGGCAACACCGGGGCATGTGTAGCAGCAGCACAAATGCGTTTGAGACGGCTTCCGGGAGTACATCGTCCTGGTATTGCGATTGTCATTCCAACATTTTCCGGGCCGGTGGTGATGTGCGACGTCGGAGCAAACATCAATTGCCGAGCCATTCATCTGTATCAATATGGTCTAATGGCTGCTGAGTATTCTAAGTGCATCTGTAATATCGCCGAGCCAAGAGTAGCATTGCTGAACATCGGCACCGAAGATGAGAAAGGTAATACCCTCGTCAAAGAAGCAAGGGAACTATTCAGGCAAGACCCTCAAGTGAAATTTGTTGGAAACGTTGAAGGTTGCGACATCTTCCGTAACTTATGCGATGTCATCATCACCGACGGTTTCGTTGGAAACGTTGCTCTAAAATTAATAGAGGGACTATCCGAGGGACTTATAAAATCCATCATGTTAGAACAGAGCAAATTGAAACCCGAATTGGTAGAACAGTTCAAACAAGCCGTCTCAGCCACACGGGAGAAGTACGATTTCAATGAGTATGGGGGAGCACCTTTGCTTGGAGTTAACGGAATATGCATAATCTGTCATGGTGCCAGTCACGCTCGTGCTATGACAAACGCCATCAGGGTTGCACTGGATTTTAGCAAAACTCGCATAAATGAACGTATCACTCAGCGACTTGCATCATCATACAACACAGGCAGAAGCGAAAGTAAAACCAAATTGGAATCAAAGGGAGTTTCATGACCAGGCAAATTAGAGCAGCAATCACCGGTACAGGTTCATATCTTCCCAGCAAGGTTCTGACAAATGCTGACTTGGAAAAGATGGTCGATACCTCTGATGAGTGGATTACTCGTCGGACCGGGATTAAGGAGCGTCGAGTAGCTGCTGAAGATGAATGTACTTCCACCATGGCAGTAGAAGCTGCTCGTCGGGCATGCGATTCAGCCGGTATTGATCCAAGCGAGTTAGATTTAATTGCGTGTGCGACTATCTCGCCCGATACCCTTTGTCCTGCAAGCGCTTGCTACGTCCAGAGGGATTTAGGGGCAAAAAATGCTGCTGTGTTCGACTTATCAGCTGCTTGCAGCGGATTCGTCTATTGCCTCACAATCGCACGCAGATTCATAGAGACCGGACAATGCAAGAATTGTCTGATAATCGGTGCCGAAACACTAAGCCGATTTACCGATTACACCGACCGTGGTAGTTGTATCCTTTTTGGCGATGGCGCCGGTGCCGTTGTCCTCCAAGCGGTTGAAGATAACTCGCGGGGCGTAAAGTACACTGTTATGCATGCTGACGGGAACGGATGGGATTATATCTGGACACCGGCAGGGGGTTCTAAACTACCAGCATCGCACAAAACCGTTGACGATCGCTTGCATTTCCTGAAGATGCGGGGTAGAGATGTCTATAAATTCGCCATTGAGAAGATGCAATGGCTGCTTGAAGATTGTATGAAGGCGTGTAATCTCAGCAACGATGATGTTGACCTGGTCGTGCCACATCAGGTAAATATCAGGATAATAAAATCAGCAACGGAGAAGTTGAACTTTCCACTGGAGAAGGTTTACGTGAATATCGATAAATACGGCAATACATCGGCAGCATCTATTCCTATCGCACTGGATGAAGCCATCAGGTCAGGTAAGGTTGGCCGTGGTTCGACGATATTACTAATCGCCTTCGGCGCGGGTCTTACCTGGGCTGGGGCTGTCGTAGAATTGTAATCGCTCAATAAAATATCGATGATAATCCCAGAAGGCAGAATGGATGGAATAACATAAAAATGCAAATGTAATCTTATAGCAGGGATAGTCATTGAATACGCA
>JAGHBS010000194.1 GCA_021160865.1 Planctomycetota bacterium
AGTTCAAGTTGACCGAAATATCCTGGGAAAAGTAATTGTCGCAGCAATCCAATGATACGGATAATTTCATCCCTGCTTGGCATGAAGGTTGAACCTATGCGTTGAGTACGCTCATCGGAACGATAACTCCGAAGTATCGCATCGGTCAGCTTATCCAGCTCGCTTTCCATGGACTTTATAGTATTTCGTCAACATTTTGCTGAATCTTGATGATGGCATCAGCCAGGCCATGCATATCTTCCTCGGTGCCCATCAGATTGAACTCATTACTGAGAGTAATTCTTTCTTCCGAAGCGAGCTTTTCTGCCACTGGGCAATGTACCTTCGTATAATCAATTTTCCTGCCGAACTTATCACCGACCCAGCTCGGTCCGAAGGCACGTTGCTGGAAGAGTGGTTGCTTGTAAAGCGGAGTAGTGTATCCCGGGTACATTGTGAATCCTTCTGCCTTGAGGGCTTCGAGGAACTTTTCACGAGGCAGACCCTTGAACTTCGATGAATCGTACCGGAACGGGACAAAGTATCCGTTCTGACGAGTCACGCGTTCATCAACCTCATAGATGATACCATCGATCTCTTTGAGGCGCTCCAGGAAGATCGAGAGGTTTTTCATCCGCTTGGCGATTTGGTCATCCAGGCGGCTGAACTGAACCTTCAAAACAGCAGCTTGGAACTCGGTCATTCTCCAATTGCTTGTCATTAGCGGCTTGGGGTAGCCATAACCAAATGTTCGTAAACTCCTGCATAGTGCAGCAAGGTCATCGTCGTTGGTCAGCATGATTCCACCATCGCCTGAGACCATCATCTTTTCAGATTGAAAGCTGAATGACCCGATATCCCCAATCGCACCAACTCGTCTGCCTTTCCATTCGCAGCCGTGGGCATGGGCAGCATCTTCGATAACCTTGATATCGTGTTTCCTAGCTACTTCCATAATCCCGTCCATATTAGCAGGGACACCCCCAACGTGAACGGGAATGACTGCACGGGTACGATCGGTAATGGCAGCCTCGAATGCTTCGGGCGATAGGTTACTGTTGTGCCTTTCGACATCGGCAAAGACAGGAATTGCCCCGACCATCAGTACGCAAAGCCCGGTAGCGATAAAGGTCAAGGGCGGGATGATAACCTCATCGCCGACACCCACGCCAAAGGCACGCAAGGCAATCTCCATCGTCACCGTTCCGTTATTAGCACAGATACCGTGCTTGGCCTGCATGTATTCAGCGAACATTTTTTCGAACTCAGCCACCTCTGGTCCCTGTTGCCAGCGTCCGCTGTTAGCCACCCTTGCCAGTGCCTCGACCTCGCGCTCATCGTGTTCAGGCCACTTTCCTGGAATCAATGGTTCTTGAGGCGTCGGACGTACCGGCTTACCTCCCGTGATTGCAAGCTTTCCCATCTCAATCTCCTTTACATTTTTCAAACTGTGCTACACAACTGCTATCCAAACTTCCTAACCTGCCTGTTCTTTTTCCTTTTGAGCCTTTGCGATTATCTGCTGCTGAATGTTTGCAGGGACTGGTTCGTAATGAGAGAACTCCATTGTGTAAGACCCCTGTCCACCGGTGACTGAGCGGAGTTGACTATTATATTGTGCGACCTCAGCAAGGGGAACCTGGGCTTTTATTACGACGATATTACCCGGTAAGACCTCCTGTCCGAGAATGCGTCCGCGTCGGCCCGAAATATCGCTGGCAATATCGCCCATGTATTGATTAGGAACGGTAATTTCCATATTGACGATGGGTTCAAGTATTATCGGCTTGGCCTTATTGACGGCATCGAGAAAGGCATATTTACCAGCAGTCCTGAAGGCAACTTCTTTGGAATCGACCGGATGGTGTTTACCGTCAGTTATGGTAACCTTGATGTCCTGCATGGGATAACCTGCAATTGCGCCCGAATCGATAACCTCGCGGATACCTTTTTCAATGGCAGGTAGAAATTGCCTGGGGATAGACTCGCCGAAGAGTTCCTCGGTGAACTCAAATCCTGCACCACGTTCAAGCGGCTCGACGCGGAGGAAAACTTCGCCAAATTGACCAGCACCGCCAGTCTGCTTCTTATGACGATAATGCCCATCAGCCACGACGCTAATCGTCTCACGATAAGGAATTTTCGGCGTAGTCGTTTCGACCTCCAAGCCGAATCGGCTGGACATCTTCTGCAGCATTATTCGAAGGTGCAAATCACCAATACCTGAGATTACCATCTCGTTGGTTTGCGTATTTCGGGCTGCCAGGAAGGTGGGGTCTTCCTCTGCAAGTCGTGATAATGCTTCGGAAATTTTTCCCTCATCCCCCCTGCTCTTGGGCTTGACTGCCAAGGAATACATCGGCGTCGGTGGCTGCGGGTAGGTTCCGAACATCGGCGTCTGCTCGGAATGCAGTATATCCCCCCTGCGAATTTCCTCAATCTTGGCAAGTACAACAATATCCCCTGCCACTGCTGACTTTACTTCCTGCGATTCTCCACCTTTAACTTTCAATACATGCGATGCCTTCAAACTCCTTCGTTCGTCACGAAGGTAAAAGGTGGTATCCCCGCTCATCGTACCCTGCAGTATTCGCACCCACGAAAGTTTCCCAACGAATGGATCGGCTGATATTCGAATCGCCTGAGCAATAAGGGGCTTATCTACCGAGGGTACAACTTCGATAACTTCGGCATCATCCCCCTGACCTGTACGAATGGTGACGTGAGAGAAATCCTCTGGAGAGGGGAAGTACTTCACAATGGCATCGAGTAATTCGGTGATACCAATTTCCTCCCTGGCAGCAGTGAAAAATACAGGAATCAACGTACCTGAAACCATCGCCTTGGCAAATGTCCGAAGAAGTTTTTCGGGCGGGATTTCCTCGCCGCTAAGATACGCTTCGGTCATCTCTTCATCCGCTTCTATGACGGACTCAAGCAAGTCGGTGTGCATCTTTGCCACATCGC
>JAGHBS010000268.1 GCA_021160865.1 Planctomycetota bacterium
CAGTATATCCTCGGAGGGATTAGGAAGAACCACGTAAAGCTGCGAGATATGTCCTCTCGCCAACCTCGAAAGGTCGCTTCTTACAAGGCGTTGGTAATGGAAGTGGAGATGGAGGGAACATACCCGAACCTAAAAAAATTCGTGGAATGGCTGGAGCAATCAGATCGATTGCTTCGAATAGATGGTATCAGGTTCAAGAAACGTCAAGATTGTCTTCTTATGAAGGTCGTTGTATTGGGATTGGTTCAAGGCAATGCTACAAAAAATAGATAAATTTGCACCCTTTGTGGTGATGCTGATATTTCTTTACCTTACTTATAACAGCACTACTGATAGTGGTAAAGACGCCTTGGGGAAGAAGAACCTCCCGAAGATAACCAAGCGCATGCTCAATCCGGAGTTCCTTACTCCTACAACTCGAAGTAGTCCTGCCGATAGAGATCCATTCGAAGTATCTTGGGCAAGCTATATCTCCGGTACAGGTGTTTATGGGGTTACTACCAAGCCAAGCGAGGTGACGACGGCACCTGCAACAAAACCGGTCAAAACGCCCCTCTCAACTCAGCCGATTGTCTCCAAGCCCCCGCCTTTACCCCGACGGCCTGATGCTATCTTCATCGGAGAGAACTATTCCATGGTAGTGATTGGGGAGAAAATCTATAAGAAGGGCTCATTGATCGGCGGAAAAGACCCCCGTCGCTGCTGGTTGCTGGAGGAAATTCAGCGAGACGGGATAACAATACGGTTCGGTAAAATAAGATGCGTTTTAAAAATATCCTTCGATAAGAAGAGCATGAATGAAGGAAATGCTGCCGGCAAGATAAACACTTCGTCTTCAAGCAAACTAATTGCAAAGGAGGCTCGACAATGAGTGAAAATGCTCTGTTGGATCAGCCTCTGGTTGTGCAGCTTCTTCTTCGAGAGAAGATGCTTGAAGAGAAGGACTTACCTGATGTTCAGCAGGCTTTGAATAGATTTAGTGGATCGGTCGAGCTGGCGTTGGTTCATGCCAATTTAGCATCCGCTACTGATATTGCTCAGATTTATGCCAACCACCTCCACTTGCCAATTGTCGGTGCCTCTGAAGAGGAAAACCTTCCTCTAAACAAAGAATTGGCTGAGCGTATTGGTGAGAAGATATGCAGGGAAAAATTCGTTCTCCCCTTGAAAAGTGAACACGGTACGCTTGAGGTAGCCTTTGCCAATCCTACCGATTTGACCGCTCTTGAGCAGATTCAGATGCTAACCGGAATGGTAATCCGTCCGGTGGTAGCCCCTGTGACGTCGATTACCGATGCACTGGACGAGATGTTCGGCAAACGTGATTTCGTCAAGGCAATTGCTTCGGAGGTTGACGGTAGCGGAGGAAGTCAGGAAAACGAGGATGAAGAAGTTGTCGAAGAGATAATTGATCTTGACCGTCCGATTCCTAAAGGACGTGACAGTCACGTTATCAGACTCGTAAATCACATCCTATCGACAGCTGTTGAAGACGGTGCCAGCGATATTCATCTTGAGCCGTTTGAAAACTCTGTCAGGGTGAGAATGCGTATTGATGGAAAATTGCACGAGATATCTCCGCCGCCCCGGGCAATGTACGTTCCGATGATAAGCCGTCTTAAAGTACTTGCCAAGATGGACATTGCCGAGCGTCGAATTCCTCAGGACGGCGCAATTGCATTGAGCGTTGGTGGGAAGCGGATCGACCTGCGTGTCAGTACCGTACCGACGGTCTACGGTGAAAAGATGGTACTTCGAATTCTTTCCAAAGGTGCCATCCCGCTGGACCTGACGAAATTGGGATTTGACGAAAGACAGGCACGGGACTTTCAAGAAGCCGCTGCCAGTCCGCACGGCTTGCTTCTGGTTACCGGTCCGACCGGAAGCGGTAAGAGTACCACACTTTACGCTACGCTCAATCTATTGAATAAACCGGAAGTCAATATCATGACCGTTGAGGACCCTGTTGAGTATAAGTTTGAGGGGTTAAATCAGGTTCATGTTCGTAGCCAGGTGGGATTGACTTTTGCTGCAGCATTGCGTGCATTTTTGAGACAGGACCCTGATATTATCATGGTCGGAGAGGTTCGAGATCAGGAAACAGCGCAGATTTGTCTTCGAGCAGCCCTGACGGGACATATGGTTCTCTCAACGCTTCATACCAACGATGCATTGGCTGCCGTTAACCGTCTGGTGGACATGGAGATCGAGCGATTCTTGCTGGCATCGGCTCTTAGACTTGTAGAGGCACAGAGATTAGTTCGTCGGCTGTGTCCCAAGTGTAAGGAACCTTACAAGTTAGATCCCGATACGGCTGCGAGACTTAATCTTGATCCTGATAAGGAATATTACCGCCCCAAAGGTTGTGAATATTGCAAGGGGACCGGGTACAAGGGTCGTGTGGGGCTTTTCGAGGTAATCCGAATTACTCCGAAGTTAAGGAATATGATCTCCGAGGGAGCCCCTTTGCCTGAACTTCGCGAAGAAGCCCGTCGGCAGGGAATGAGTTTATTGGCTGATGCAGGACTGCAGAAGGTCTCCGAAGGTATTACTTCCCTCGAAGAGGTCTTGAGTGTTTGCATGGCTGATTCAGAATGAGGTGATTAGTCATGGTTGAAGCGACAACAAGCGTGTCGTCTGAAGCAGCCTTAGGTGGTTCAAACTGGCTAAAGAAACACATAAGAACTTCCTCTAAGATGCATAAGGGCATCAAAGGGGATGACAAGATCCAGTTTTTTCAGCAATTGACAACACTCTTTGCTGCAGGGACACCTTTGCTTGAGGCGTTGCACATAGCGGCTCACCAATCGCAAAGCGTCAAGATGCAATCGGTAGTACGCACCATTGCAGATCGCGTCGCTGGAGGATTATCATTGCACCAGGCGGCGGCTAATTTCCCTAACGTCTTTGATCAACAATGGATAGAAGTCATTAAAACCGGTGAAATGAGCGGTCAGTTGACCGATGTTCTAACAAGTCTTACCGAGCATATCGTGCTGGCTCGTGAGATGCGTAGCAAACTGATTTCAGCAATGATATACCCGTGTATCTTGACTATCGTAGCGATATTGGCCGTTACGGTGATGCTATGGAAGGTCGTTCCCACCTTTGCCAAGTTCTTTGAAGATTTCGACGCCAAGTTGCCGGGTATCACGGAGAAGGTCATCGAATTGTCGAAATTTCTTCAATCGAACGGACTCGTTCTGCTTGGTGGTGTGGTGGGGTTTGTATTCGTGTTTCGCTGGTATGCTCGTACCGATGGTGGTAAGAGGTTATTAGACAGGTTGGTATTGACGGCACCGTTAGTCGGCGATATCGCAGTACAATCGGCAATGGAGCGCTTTGCGTCGAATGCAGCCTTGCTTCTGCGGAGCGGATTACCATTGCTGGAAACGCTGGAATCTATGCAGGGGGTTTTCCATAACAATACCGTCTATAGCGAGGCATTTCGCAAAATTCAACAACGTGTCGCAGCTGGGGGTGGATTGGCACCAGCAATGGAACAATCAGGATTATTTACCTCGCTGGTAGTTAGTATGACCCGTGTCGGAGAAGAATCAGGACAATTGGTCACCGTACTTGACGAGATTTCATCATATTATAGAAAAAAGGTAGAGGCTGCCCTTGAAAGACTTACCAGCGCTATCGAACCTATCGTCATACTCGGTATGGGTGTCATCGTCGCTACCATATTGATGTCCATATATCTACCAATGTTTGAGATGGCAGGGAGCGTACATTGATAAACAGTTCACATAGTTTCGAGGTAAAAACAACTCAAAGGCATCGAGGGGCGAAGCAAGACGCATTATTGATTCTATATGGCGTTGGTTTTGGGGCGAGGATTATACGGAAGGGGTGGAAAGATGAACGGTGAACAGGAAAGACGAAAGTATGTGCGGGTACCGTTCTCGGCAGGGCTGACCATTACAAGCATGTCGGGTCAGCAAACATGCAGCGGCAACAGTATCAACTTGTCGCGTGGCGGGATAGGACTTTACTGTGAAAAGTTCTTCCCTACAGGAACTCGATTGATGATTCAGGTGGAAATGCACCACAAGGGCAAAATCATTAAAGACCAGCTGAGCGGGACTGTTCGGTGGGCGAAGATCGAACAAGACGGCGCAATTTTGGGTGTTGAGTTTGATGAATTGCTCAATCCAACGAAAAATCATGACTTATGTAATGTGCTGGATTCGAAATAGACCGTAGCGATGCGGTTTAGGGAACGTGGGATGTACAAGTACCGACGATATGAGCGACATAGTTTTATTGCCGAGTTGGTAATTCGTTCAGAAGATCGTTCGGCATGCTACAGCGCTCGAATGTTCAATGTGTCGCAGAAAGGGGCTTGCCTTTTCTCGAGGTACTATTTTCGCGTCGGTGAATTGGTAACTCTGGAAATGATTCTGCCGATTAAAGGTGTGGGAATGCGCAGAGTGATACTCAATGGCGTGGTCAGGCATGTAGCGGTACACGAGTGTGGAAATATATTCGGAGTAGAGTTCCACAATAATCAGGAGAATTCAGGAGACCTTAGAGTGTTCAATAAGTACATTGCTGATAATTGCACCTCCCGCAATGAGGTGATTGGCTCTGAGGCTGCTGATTTAATCGATGTTCCTTCTAATTTGGATAACAACAAAGCATTTACGCTTATGGAGACATGCATCGCGTTAATAATTATCTCGTTGATGGTTGTTATTGCTGCACCTATCTATCACAGGGCTATGGAGCATGCGAGAGTAAGCACCGCTGCCGCTAATCTGAAGACCATCTGGTCAGCCCAAAGGGTATATTGGCTTGAGTATCGTACGTTTTCACAGGATATGGACACGCTACAATCCATGGACCTACTCAATCCTGAAATTGTTAATTCTGCCACTGATCCTGATGCGCCATTTGTCTATCAGATTACCCAGGCGGATGAAGATTCCTTCACCGCGGTAGCAATCAGGAATGCTTCGGGCGTTTGGTCGGGGCAAATTAGTATCGACCAGACCGGACAGATTGAGGGGCAGATTACTGGTCCCGAAGGATATGTAATTCAGCCGCCGCAATAAGGCAGATGAAAATGAGATATTTACAAAAGAATTATAGTTATGCGGATTACCGACGAAGTTTCGATAACGATCAAGCTGTTTTGAACAGGGCATTTTCGCTGCTGGAATTACAGGTCGTACTGATAGTTCTAACGGTGAGTTTGTTGGGAATTGTTGGGCTTGTTTCGCTGCAATCTCGGCAGATGAGCAGTGTGGAGCAGTGGTGCAGTTCAAGTCCGGTTTATTACCTCGTTTCGCAGAGTAATAGATGGATGAAGCAGCTTGGAGCGCCTGCTGACGTGAACGATTCGCCTGGTCAATCTGCGTGGAAGCCACCCGTATCAGGTGAGAAGGAATATGACCTTCAAATAACGAGCATTAATCGAGCTTTTGCCAGCAGCCAAATGTCTTGTCAGGTAATTATGGAACAAGCAGAGCCCTAAAATGAGCAAGTTCAATCACCTTAATCACCCTGGAAATGTTTTTAAACCTGCTCGCCGTGGTGGGTGTAGCGCTCGGTGTGAAGATGGGTTCACATTACTGGAGCTGCTTATCGTTTCTGTATTGATGGTGTTCGTAACGGCGCTAACAGCTGAGATGTGGCGGTACTTTTCAATTGGGCTGGTGAATCTGGATGCTCGAAGTAAAGCAGTGGAGGAAATGCGTTTTGCATTGGAGACCATTTCAGCAGATGTAGGTTCTGCTGTAGGCGCCACTGCCCTGGGCGAGGATAGGGTCCTGTTTTGCAAGGATGGGGGTGATTATAATTGTCAGGCTGATTGGGCTCCACCTGATACAATGGTGGAATACTACCTCTCAAATAATCATTTGATTCGGTATAACCGTTCCGATGGAACACAAATCACCGTGGCAAGGGTATCAGACTTCGAGGTGGAAAACATCACTGATGAATTGATGCGGTTTACCATCCGATTTGAAGTGGGTGATGTTTCAAAACAGGTTATTCTGATGTGGAGCAAACCATGAGAGGGACGATATTGATTGATTTTTCACTTCACCGCTGCTGTCGTGGGCATGCTTTAATCGGGACGATGGTATTCATCGTTCTGGCGATGCTATTGTGGGCGGCAGTATATGCACAGATGGCATCGGCTCTTCGTGTCGAGAAGGCCTGCAAATTGCGGCTTGACCAGGCAAAGGGGCCTGTTCGTGCAATGGCGTGGGGATTATCGTTGCTTGAGACGGGGAAACCACCTTGTAATCCATATTCTTGCAAGGTTTCTTTCGATGATCAGCCTGGTAAGGAGTTTGTAATTACCTTTACAAGGATTGAAGAGAATAAATATAAAGTGGAAGTTCGCCCTGCCACTGAATCCGATAGTCTATTGCCTCCGCCTCCATCGAATTTTAATCAACCCTCGCCCCCTATGCCACCACCATCTCCGTTCTGATAATGATGTAAGATGCCTGTTTGTCTATAATCCTTGACATGGTATCAAAATTGGATGAGACTATCATTTTCACTACACACGTGAAGGAAGATTTTTAAAGCGTGGCAAGGAGAAAAGGACAGCAGAATAGTTTTGCGCCTTTTGTCGCAGGGATTTTGGGATGGTTAGTTCCCGGGGCAGGGCATGTTTATCTTAGACGAACTGTACGTGGAATAATCATCTTCATCTGTATAAATGGATTATTTTGGAGTGGTGTTGCTATAGGGGGCGTTTTTACTACTGATCCCCTGAAGCAGCAATGGTGGTTTACTGCCCAGATGTGCACGGGGGTATCGGGTATCGCATCGTGGTATCGACAGGAACAGTACCGTAAGACGATAACAAAACAGATCGGAATCTCCCCCAGGCCAAGGTGGGCGAATGATAAACAATGGTGGGATGAGTATGAGCGAGAACTGGTTAAAAGGCGATTAATGTTAGTATATCCGACCGATGTAGTCGCACGGGCTTATGCAGGTATCGCGGGAATGCTGAATCTGTTATGCATTTTCGATGCGGTCGTATTGGCGATGCTCGGTCATTTCGGCGAGCGGATAGGAAAAGATACTGAATCCTCCAAGGAGAACTCTCAATGAGTATCTTTGTACACCCGATAACCATGGGACGCAATTCACTGTGGTTGGTACTACCTTTGTGTATGGTACTGGCAGTGATTTACAAGACCATTCGAGTTCAGACATTGCGAGAACTGCCTCTGCGGATTTTTATCCTGTGGTTGTATATCATTGGCGGGCTGATTGCCCTGGGAGTTGTCTTCTATTTGCTATTGGAATATATCGCATAGAAG
>JAGHBS010000118.1 GCA_021160865.1 Planctomycetota bacterium
ACATTACGGTATTGCATGGGAGCATGTTTCGATTTTGATCCTGCCCGCCACACAGTTCAACCTGCCGAGCATTCCATCGACCGCTGGATGAAACTCCAGATACATTTGCTTATCCGTGATGTTCTAAACGCTTATGAAAAGTATGAGTTTCACAAGGCATTGCGGATGATATACGAGTTCTGCACAGTCGAGGCATCAAGCATTTATATGTCAGCGGTAAAGGATCGGTTGTATTGCGAATTGCCCGATTCGCCTCGAAGGCGAGCAACACAATCCGTCCTGCATGAGATGCTTACCGTGCTGGTAAAATTGCTTGCTCCCATAATTCCTCACACTGCTGAAGAGGCCTGGCAGCATATTCCCAATCGTGATCCCAAAGAACCTGAAAGCGTCCATCTGGCTAAGATGCCCGAGTACGATGAGGAAGTAATCAGATTGGCTGAGGACCTCAGACCAGAGAATCCCGACATCGGAAGGTTCTCACTGGACGACCTTAAAGTCGGACCTGGATGGGTGTGGGATAGATTACTCGATCTTCGCCAAGCCGCGTTAGTGAAGTTAGAAGCACTTCGCAATTCCGGGGTGAGCAATCCGCTCGATGCCGAGGCCATTTTCACAATTGCACAGGACGACCAGGCTGCCAAGGCATTTCTGGAAGCGTACCTGACCGAACTGGAAGACATGCTTGGCGTCGGGTATGCAAGGATAGAGCAAGTCCCCCACCGAGCAGATGTCGAGGCAATCTCTGAGATGATACCGATAGGCGTTCGTGTGGAAGATGCGCGGGAAAAGTACGCTCGATGCGCCCGTTCCTGGAAGCGCCGTCCAGATGTAGGTTCCGATCCGGATTATCCTGACCTCTCTGCCCGTGATGCCGCCGTAATGAAGGCATTATCTGCTTCATCAGGATGATGCTGCTTCAAGGGTGCGGATTAACCAATCAGGTGGACGAATTACTTTACCAGCGGCATTCGTAAAGGCATGAACAGTATAACCCTCTGCTACGGGCTGATTGTTTTTGGCGTGAACTATTTTCACATCGCACCTGATACGCACCCTGCTAATCAACTTACAGGTAGTAATCATCTTCAACAAATCATCATATTTGGCTCTGCCGGTATATTTTATGTTTGCCTCAATTACTGGCAGCATCACACCCTTACGTTCCATTTCAGCGTAGGGAAGGCCAATCGTTCTAAACAGTTCCGTCCTACCGCATTCGAACCATTCCAGCACACGGGAGTTGGAATAAGTACCCATCTGGTCAGTCTCGCAATATCGAACTCGGAATTGTATGACGCTCTGGACAGACATATCGCTTATCCTTGATAAATCAAAATCCTTTCACGAGAATCCTTCAAAGAAATCTGCGAAAAGTTATAATCTTTTTTACGATGGAAGATAAGGCAAAAAAACTACGGCTCGGTGCATTAATCTCTGGCGGCGGTAGGACACTGATGAATATCCTTGATCATATCAAGGCAGGGAAACTATCCGCCGAGGTGGTGATTGTTATCGCAAGCCGGGAATGTAAAGGCGCTGAATTGGCAAGGCAAGCCGGACTCGATGTCCACGTTGTGCCATATAAGCAGATGCCCGATGTTGAAACTTATTCAAACAAGATTGTTGAACTGCTTGATGCTGCTAATGTTGACCTCGTAATTCAGGCTGGTTTTCTATCCTACTGGAAACTCCCGGAGCGCTATCTCGGTCGGGTGATGAATATCCACCCTGCTTTGCTTCCCAGTTTTGGTGGCAAGGGGATGTACGGTATACATGTTCATCGAGCCGTCCTTGCCGCCGGTTGCAAAGTATCCGGCTGTACGGTTCACTTTGTGGATAATGAGTATGATCACGGAAAAATCATCGTTCAGAAATGTGTTCCTGTATTGCCAGATGATACTCCTGAAACACTTGCAGCGAGGGTCTTTGAGCAAGAATGTATCGCTTATCCTGAAGCAATCGCCTTATTTGCTGCTGGTAAGATAAAATAGGTAATCCATCATTGACTTATCGGTTCGGGCTTCTCTTATCAGCGGCATTAACCATATAGCTTAGTTGCTCAAGCTGAACAGCAAGGTCAACGGGAACCACCGCAATCTGCTCGGGGAGGGATAAGTTCACCGGTGCGAAGTTCAAGATTCCCTTGATGCCAGCATCCACGAGTTTCTCAGCCACTTCCTTCGCCACAGCTGCTGGGACGGATAATATAGCCAGTTTAATTTGCTTGTCTTTGATAGTAGATTCCAATTGGCTCATTGGTTGCACCGTGATTCCGCCAAATCTCTTTCCGATTTTACTCTTTGCGATATCGAATGCTGCTACCGGCCGAAATCCCCTTTTCAAAAACCCTTTGTATCGAAGAAGTGCCCGTCCAAGGCTACCAACGCCTACCACTGCTAAATCCCAGACCTTATCCGTACCAAAAACTTTACGAAGCCGCTTGACCATATCGGGCACATAGTATCCCACTCCTGGTCGGCCAAACTGGCCAAGATAACCCAGGTCCTTCCGTACCTGAGCAGCACTCAAGCCCAGCGCCTCGGCCAATTGGTGGGCTTGAAGATGTCATATCCCCCTTCTCAGCCAATTCTTCAAAATAGCGAAGGTAAAGACTCAAACGCTTCACCACCAGAGATGGAAGCAAACTACGAGACGACGAAGGTTCATTGCAGCGATTGTATCTAACATTCATAGTATAGGGATTTTAGACTAATATCATCTTCGGGGTCAAGGACAGAGATAAAATTGTCTTGATCAAAAACTACTCTGGGGTGAACCTTCGCAGATTATCGACAAATTCCTCAATAACCCACCTCGGTGTTGAAGCCCCTGCCGTTACGCCAGCGATGCGCTTTCCCGAAACCATCTCAGGAGAAAAATCCTCCCACCCTTCTAAATGATAAGATGTCGTACCCTGCTTGGCACAGAGATTAGCAAGTTCACGAGTATTGGCAGATTGCTTCCCACCAAGGACGAACATTACATCGACTTCTCTTGCCAGTTTGATGGCAGCAGCCTGGCGACGCCTGACTTCTTCGCAAAGCGTATTGACCACCTTTATCTCTTTACAACCCCTGGCAACGATGAGTCCAACCATCTTTCCAAAATGCTCCGGGGAATGAGTTGTCTGACATACGATACCGAACCTACCCCCGACGGGAAGCTGCTTAAGGTCTTCGGGTGTATCAACGCATATCACATCATCAGCATAGCCCAAAACCGCTCTTACTTCAGGATGCTCTGCCTGACCGACAACTACAACGCGATATCCCTCGTTGGCAAGGTTTGCGACAATTTGCTGGGCACGCTTAACCAGCACACACGTTGCATCGACAATTTCCACGCCACGATTCCTAAGCTGCTCAAAAACCTCCGGCGGCTCACCATGAGAACGAATCAACACAATCCCCTTTGCCTGGCTGACATCGTTTATTACCTTCAGCCCCTTGCGTGAAAACTCCTCAACGACCTGACGATTATGGATAATCTCGCCAAGACTATAAACACCTTCAGGATGCTGGGCCAACACACGCTCAGCCATCTCGATGGCACGTTCAACGCCGAAACAAAAACCGAGTTTATTGGCAAGCTTCACTTCCATAGATGAGGAAAGTTTATCGCGCAATAGTCCATAAGGTCAAATCTCCATAGCAATAAATAAAGCCTGACCTGCCCCTTATGGTACAAGCCAGGCAAACTTCAAAGACCGAGCCGCTTGGCAACTTGCTAAAATTCTATCCAGTTATTTAATCGCTTTGTGTGGGTAGTACTTGTTTCTCGCCAACAACGACACAATTGCGGTTGGAATGTTTTGCTTTATACAGGGCAGCATCAACTGCTTCGATGAGCGCTTCAACCGAAGGTAGCCCGTTAGAGTCATCGACACCAAAACTGGCTGTTACAGAGACAACTTCCTTTCCTGCCTTAACTTCTATTTTGGAAATTTCCTCCCGATAACGCTCAGCAAGATGGTATGCACCATCGGCATCCTCATCGGGAACGAGCACGACAAACTCATCTCCGCCATATCGGGCGGGAAAATCAGATTGTCGACTTGTGTTGATTAGAACCTCGCCAACTTTGCGAAGTATCTCATCGCCTATTCGATGGCCGTAGGTATCATTAACTCGCTTGAAATGATCGATATCGCACATTATGCAGGCGAGCACACCTCCGTGCCGTGTAATTCGCGACCACTCCTGAGCAAGACGGTCCATCAAGGCTCGGCGGTTCCACAGCTCCGTAAGCGGATCAATCTGGGCATGCTTGATAAGAAGGTCTTGCAAATGCTTCGTCCTGAGGGCAGCACGCACCCTTGCACTGAGTTCATAAGAATCAAACGGCTTTAGCACATAATCAACCGCACCGAGGTCCAGGCCTTTGACTTTATCAGTCGTATCGGTTGAACCAGTCAGGAATATCACCGGAATCATGCTTAGTTCAGGATCAGACTTCAACAGGCGACAAATTTCAAAGCCCGATGTATCGGGCAAATCTATGTCGAGCAATATTAAATCCGGCTTTTCCTTAGACGCTATGGCAAGACCTGCCTTTCCATCAGTAGCATGGATGACTTCATAATTATCTCGTACTAATCTTGCCCTGGCGATAGCAATGGCTTCGGGACTATCGTCAATTAGTAATATTTTCATCGTCACCCTCCTCCGAAGTGTTGCTTGCTGATGAACTACCAACAGTCCTTCTTCGCCCTCGTATAATTGCGATGCATATATCTGCAATCCTTCTAAGCAGAAGCATCTCTTGCTCGGTCTGTTCCATCTTGGCTGCTTCTTCGAGTTTTCTTGCAACTTCGGTTAGCATAGGATAACCATAACTGCCGCCGGCACCTTTGAGACGGTGTGCTAATCGTTGGAGCGTTTTATGATCATTATTTGAAGCAGCCTGCTGCATCTGTTCGACCTGCTTTCTTAGCCCCGCGACAAAATCATCGATTATCTCTGCAAGGTCCTCATCATCGGCGTATTCCGAATAGATAACCTCAGGCACCTGTTCAGCGGACTGCTGTTCGGATGAAGCATGCTCGTTATTCTCGACTTCAGAAGACTTATCTACTTTAGGCTTATCCACCCCAGCATATTTGGCAACTGTAGAAATCAGCAGCGAGCGGTCGATTGGCTTAGAAAGATAATCATCACACCCAGCCGCCAGACACCTATCCTTATCAGAGGTCATGGCATGAGCGGTCAGAGCAATTATCGGTTTATGATAACCCTTACTACGCAAATAGCCGGTGGCTTCATATCCATCCATTTCAGGCATTTGCATGTCCATCAGGATTACATCAAAGGGCTTCTCCATTGCCTTTTTCACTGCAACACGTCCATTTTCAGCAATTGATACCTCAGCCCCTGCCTTCTGGAGAATCGTTCTTATCAGTCTCAGGTTGTCTATCCCGTCTTCTGCCAGCAGGATGCGAACGCCCGAAAGTTCATCCTGCAAATCCTGTTGCCGATGGGAGCCTTTTTGAACGACGGCTTCGGCAGGATTTTCAAGTATTTTCACACCCTCCAAATTGCCCGTCGGAATTGTTATAGTGAAAACGCTTCCCTTACCGTAGGTACTCTCAGCAGATACCTCTCCACCCATCAGTGATATGAGCTGGCGAGTAATTGCCAATCCCAAGCCCGTTCCACCGAATTTGCGCGAGGTCGAAGGATCAAGCTGATTGAACGGTTGGAATAATCGCTTGAGGTTTTCGGGCTTAATCCCGATACCCGTATCAATAACCTTTATCTGTACAGCCGGTTCTTTATCCCGCCATTCCGGAAGGAAGGATATTTCCAAGCGAACACCACCAGATTCGGTAAACTTAATAGCATTACTTACCAAGTTCATCAACGCCTGTTTGAGTCTGGCTCTATCGGCGTAGATTGTCTCCGGCAACGGTCCTTTGTACTCTGCTGACAATGATATCCCCTTTTCACCGGCACGGACTCGCATCAGACTTAATACATCAGAAATTAACTCAGGAATACTGCATCGGCAGGGGTTTACCTCCATCTTACCTGCTTCTATCTTCGAAATGTCGAGAATATCATTTATCAGACTCAGCAGATGCTCACCATTTCGTCGAATTACTGCCAGACAGTTCAGCCGTTCGCTGGCACTCATCTTTGAATCCATCATCAGGTCGGCATATCCCAAGATTGCCGTCATGGGGGTGCGAATTTCATGGCTCATATTAGCAAGAAAACGGCTCTTTGCCTTGGTGGCTTCTTCTGCTTCACGCTTGGCATGAATGAGTTCGGTGACATCTATGATATTCACCACCACTCCGTCATAACGATTATCCCTATAAATAGGTTGGACTCGCAGGATAACTTCCTTCTCCTCTACTGATTTTTGGACAGTTAGAGGTTGATTATCTTTACCTGAACGATATTCTCTGACTTTTTGTAATACGATATCCTTGAGTCCCCCACATTCATCGCAGTCCTCGAGCCTTTTTCCAAGAATCTCTTCCCTCGATTCTCCCGCAAACCTACAAAAATAATTATTTGCCTCGGTGATAACGTTATCAGCATTGGCAAAAACCACCCCTTCTTCCATTCCTGAGATCATGGCTGAAAGTTTCGCACTTTCTCGTTCAGCGGCTTCCTTGGCGGCCTGCAATTCCTGTTCAGCCTTCTTGCGATCAGTAATATCATGAACAACCTCAATAACCCCATTGATGCTTCCATCTATATCCTTGAGGGGAGCTAACAATATTTCATATTCTCTACCGTCAGTAAGCACCACCTCACTGCTTTCGTTACTTTTACTGACGATAACGTGGGGTATGAGGCATGTTTTGCAGGGCTTGTCTTTCCCCATATATATTTTATAGCATGGTCTTCCTGATATTTCGCCAAACCTCTCGGTCATCACTTTGTTTTGGAATAGTACCTCGTGATTTGTTCCTATTATGGCAATTCCGACTCCTGCATCCCCAAGCCCGTTGATAAGTGCCAGCAATTTGTCCCTTTCGGCACGAAGCATATCATTGAGACGATTAGCATCCTTATTGGAGGTCTGAAGCGCATGGTAAACCCGTCTGCGATACTTATCTGCTTGTTCATATGATTCGGAAACGGTCTGCAAAAAGGCAAACCAATCTTCCGGAGAAACTGTCTTGATAACATTGAGCATAGTTTTTTTATCTGATACCATCCTCTCAACTTCGTCAGAAGATAATGAGAGTCTTTTTCTAATCTGCCGCCGTAATAACTCGTGCATCTTGTACACTCCTTGCAGAGCGAAGTTAGCTAAGATTACTGTGAATACCTGGGCGTCCAGAAAACGTCCAAGCCACTCAGCCAAATACTTTTCATGTTTACAATTCTGTAAAAGTTGTTATCGTCATTGTTTGGTTATGTAGTTCACATGGACCGCCACTACCTTTGAATGGTCCGATCTCACCGTAGGAGTAAAATCCCGTATAGGTGGCATCTCTGCCAAATTTTTCTACCACTGCGTCAACTTCGAGATCGGTGTTATTACCGAGCAGAAGTTTTCTACCGACGCAACTTATCAGCAAGGCAAGGTCGATATCTGGTTTGCCACTTGAGAGGCACATGTTGGCGGCATTTTCGGCCCCGGCGATGAGCTGATCATAATTGGCATGCATCAACTGTATCACTGAACCTTCGGGAACATCACCGGCAAAGGTAAGTGAGCCGTTCTGCTTATCAACAGCAAGTAATGTGCGGATTAATCCCATCTTTCCTTGCTTTGGAGATATTGCTAAGGGGAAAAGCAAACCAGAGGCAGGGAGGTCCTTAGCCTCATCACCCAGATAAGCGCTATAAACATCCAACGCCCTGCTATGGTCAATTTCGTAGACAACATTTGCCTTCGACTTAGTCACCTTCCTGTACGGTCCGAAAGGTGCCCAGCCGCCAAACGACCCACGATTGACCTGCAAGGCATCACCGTAAAAACCAACTGCGACAATACTTTTGGCATGGATACCATCACTATCGAGGGTAAAGGTCTTCTCAAATCGACTTCCATCGCCAGCCAAGCCGCCACTAAAGGGAATATCTGCCGGTAAGGCATTGCGGATACCTCTTACCAAAGAACTACCATTAACAACTTGACCGTCACTCAAAACCAGAATGTAGGCCAAATTGTCATCGTAAAGTCCTTCAACAAGTGCAGCACCAGCGGCTTGAGAATCTTCCATCGATTTGACTTCAATACAATGTGTACGTACCATCGTTGAGTTAAACTGCATCAAGGTAATAGTAATGGTATCATCCTCAACGCCTTTTGCTGTTATCTCACCTGCTGTGGTACATCCTGCCAATACTGCGCCGCTATAGTATTCTTGAAGTCGATTATGCAACGCAGGATTTTCCATATGAGCAGTTGACCCGAAAACCAATGCCAGAGACATTCCACCATCTTTAATCTCCGTCGGTGGCTGAATCTCTTCAGCAGAACTGACTTGCTGCTGTGTAATCTTTATCCGCCCCATAATTTTCTCCTTGTGCACAAATGCAATGTGGGTTTATCGACTAAATCACTGATGCTAATAATCATCAGATTATCCGCGATCTATCGTGTCTGCTAATATGCCTACGATCCATCCTGGCTTCAAATGACAAACGTTATCCAAATGGCAATAGCTACCACTTCCACCCCCGACCCGAAATACGTGATTTTTATCGACGGACAGGTATAGCGACTTGAATTATCGCTTGATAAAAAATGTCGATTAGAACATGCTTTCGTCTATCGATATCTGTGAAACCTTTCACTAAATACAACCAGCAGCATCTTCTCACTTATATACCTATATCTCTCAAATCGTTGGGAACTTTGTAGAAAATAGATACGAGGTATCGCGTTTAGAGACTGCGAGTCTATTGCTCTGGAGTCAACCGAAACTACGTGTCAGTGATAAAAACTATGCCTTATGTAATTGAGCGATAAAGTAGAATATGCGAGCCTTTATGTTATTGGGGTTATATTGAATTGCCTTTGTGAGATATTTAATAGCGTCTTGATAATTACCCTCACGAAGGAGCATTTTGCCAGCCTTGTAATGAACTTCTGAAAGTCGCTTGAACGCCTCTTCTTTTGGAATGAACTTTTTCCCACCTTCTTCAAAGTAAAATCGTTCGAGCATTGCTGCTTTAGTAACCGTGCCTTTCAAACGATTCGATCGAGACAGCGAAGTGAGATGCCATCGACGTATTGCCAGTGGTTCGTTAATCAGGCTGAATTCGAATTTTGTAGATACCCGGAGCCAGTATTCGTAATCTTCGGAGACGGATAGCGATTCATCAAAAGTTCCGCACCGTTCAATAACGCGTTTGTGAAAGACGGTCGACGGAGTATGAATGAAGATGCTCTTGAATAATTTTCGCGTCAATTGACCTGCGAAGCATGGCTTGGTGTGTCCTTTCATTTCTTTGCCGTCAAGTCTAATCGGTTTCATGGGAGTATAGACGATGCTGATGTCGGGATGCCTGGCGAGATGTTCCATGCAGCGGGCGAGTTTCTCCGGCAACCAAAGGTCATCGGCATCGAGCAGTGCGATCCACTTGCCTTTCATCTCGGCTATGCCTCGATTACGGGCTGCCGCTGGACCTCGATGAGGAATCCTGAGCGCACGCACCTTATCCCAATCGGCTGAAATGCTTTTGATCACATCCCACGTTTCATCTTCCGAGCCATCGTCAACTATGATTACCTCAAAGTTCTGGTAGGTTTGCTTTCTCACCGACTCAACTGCTTGTGGCAATAATTGAGCACAATTATATGCAGGTATGATGACGCTAACTGCTGGATTAGGCTTATGGACATTGCTCGACATACTACTTCACCGGTATTGTCCAGAGTTCATCTGCAACGACGAAATATAATACCCCATCGTGAACCTGGAGAAACTCACCTGGCCAATCACCTGTTTCGATAATTGTCCGAAAGGAAACATCCGAACCATTAAGCAAAAGTTTGCAAATCTTATTCCCATAGGCGGCATAGATTTGTCCGTCAGGCCCGGTGGCTACATCACCGAGATTTTCAGATACTTGGCCAAGATTTTCAATCGTTCCATCATGGGGACTCCAAACCCAAAGTGTTCCTCTTCGGATATGCCAGGTGAACCCGTCTGTTCCATCAAGTATGAGAACCTTACCTGATGGCAGCATTGCAACAACACGAAGAGCAG
This sequence comes from Planctomycetota bacterium, assembly GCA_021160865.1. Taxonomy (GTDB): domain Bacteria; phylum Planctomycetota; class Phycisphaerae; order SM23-33; family SM23-33; genus JAGHBS01. The sequence continues at coordinate 10,184 of JAGHBS010000118.1, forward strand.
TTGCATGATCACGGATATTTTGCAGGTAGCGAATCTCCAAATTATCTATGTCGAATGCGACCACTTTAGCAGTCTTTTGTATAGCAGGGGTGGAATTACCGTCAGCGTATATTTCCATACCGATGTACAATAATCGCGATGATTTATCGAGTACTAAACTATTCGGTTTTTCGTCGGGTATAAGATGCCTCCAGAGGCGAACCTCACCGCTTTTCGGATCGATACGAGACAGCGCTCCACCGAGATGGCCATACTGCGGACTTGAAGCCAACCAGATGTACCTTCCATCGTGAACCATGTCCATGGGTCTCATCTGTTCGTGCCCGATTACCGCCAGAACTCGCGGGTTGTCAGGCCAGGCTGCCGGTGCGCCGGGGTCGAAGGCCGTTACGGTGCAGGTGGTATAACTGGCCATTATCAGTCTGGCAGTTGCCTCATCCCAAATCATACAGCAGATTTGCCCTCCACCCGGAGCTGCTCTGCCTAAATCGCGTCCATTACCTGTATTGAGGTCAATTTCCCAAAATCGCTGATTGATATAGGGGCCACCAAAGGCTTTACCAATCTGCGGGACAACACACAAGCAATGCGTTTCCATCTGCCCGTATGAGTCCAATTGATGCTCGATTATTTCACCATCCCTCGTATCGTATCGCAAAAATCGCCCTGCTGTATCAAGGGCACAAACGTAACGGTTATCGTAACCGTGGAGCACAGATGGGGAATCACCTGCAAAGGGACTTTGTACGATTTGCCAGCCCGATTCATCCTGATCGAAATCAAGACGGTATAGATTCCCACCGGGCCAAAAGAGACAGTACACTTTCGTCTCGATAAGACAGCAGGCGCGCCGTGTAATATGCTGGTCCCGTTCAATTCCTTCTGGCGGGGTGATAATGGAGATTATTTCAAACGAGGGGTATCGTAGTATGAAAAGTTCATTGCCTGACATCACCAGGAGCCGTTCATTATCGAGAAACGACAGCCATTGCGTATAAGTCCGCCCCTTTAGAACTTCGGGGCTATGAGACTGAACCTCCATTGAGGCAGGGTTAAGGATAACCAATCTTGCCTGGGGACAATTGAGCCCGAAGAGGATTTTCCCATCAGGACAAGCAAGGACATTATGAGCATATAAAGAAGGCGGATTTTCAGTGTCCAGTGGTTTGAAGACCTTGAGAAGTTTCTTTTCTTTCCAACTATAGATGCATGCGTGGCCGGGCGAAGCAGACCATGCTACCAGCGAACCAGCGATGCACCCGCCCCAGGTAATTCCGTTCATTTCGCCACGAACAAGGATTTCAAACTGATCGGATTGCGGGTCGTAAACGATTAGCGAGCCCTCACAGCAGCCAAGATAAAGCCGCCCATCAGGCGCAGTTCGCAGCATATATGCCCCATCTATATTGTCAGGCAACACCCGATATGTGCTTTCGCCAGTATCAGGATCGAAGATGTAAATTCGACCACCATAAACGTAGCTATATGTGCTGGATACCAGGTGCGGCCGTCCGTTAAAAATGACTTCAGCGATTTCTGCATTAACAAACGGCAGCCGTGTTTGAGGAGTGTGGTATTTTTGCATTGCGCATTACCTTGGTGGCTTCATAGTACCGATTTTTACCCGATCTCGGGAACAATACGCTTGAGATTCTTGAAGAGGATTTTATCTTTCTGGGATTTTGTCAATTCCAGTCGATCGACAGCGATGATTGCTGGCTGGCAGTATCGCAAAAGCATCGTCGAGCCGAACATCAGGCGATCGACGGTGCAGGTCTTCAACCCGTTTTCGATACCGGCTCCAAAGCCACCGTGCATAAGGGCTGTATCTTGATATATCTTTGGTGCATTCTTGCCTCGCAAGGGTTTGAGCGGAGTAGAATTGAGTAGCATGAACGTAGCACCGGGAAATTTCTTGAATAGCGAGATTATCTCATCGCTCGGCACCTGTCGGGAATGATCGAGCGGGCTTCTACCACGCAAATCGACCACCCTGCCATAAAGTGCCACCCGCATCTTCAATTCGTGGGCGGCAGAGACAATCTCCTCAGCGACGCTGTCGGTGAGTTTATAGCCATGATATTGCGGGATTAACCGCAACACCGGCATTGACCATTCCTCTCGGCACTGCTTGAGGTCCCTTTCCCAGCCGAAGTAAGTCGGGTTGAGTATCGCACAGGGAACTAATCTGTCGCGATGCCGACGAACTTGCTGATACAACTCACGATTTGCCTCATGAGAATCCATATAAAAAATACCCTGCAGCGAGGCAACCAGCGCCTTTTCGATGCCGTGAGAATCCATCTGCCGAAGTAAATCCGCTACACTTGTATAGGGCAAGCGACGGTAAGGCCAATAACCAATCCACGTATCTGCATCGTAAATCATTCTCTAAACCTTCCTCATACTCAAAATCCGCTGAAAATTTTCACCCCAGATTAGTTCCTTTTCTCGTTGAGAGATATTTGCATCCATAATCTTTCCAATTCCCCGTTCCGTTGCACCATCAGTGGCAAAGAGTAACCGATCTGCACCAAGGTCGCGAACGGCCTTTTCTATCATACCGGCGTCGATGACGCTACCGCTGGTGTCCATATAGACGTTCTTGGGG
>JAGHBS010000219.1 GCA_021160865.1 Planctomycetota bacterium
ATACAAAGGCATTAATTTATTTGTCAGATATATACATTTCCCGTCAGGAAGATGCGAATGCAATTACTACCCTTGAACAGGCTATTCACGCTGGTGCTGATTATCCCGATGTCCATGTTCGTCTGGCAAAGTTGATGAGCAAGATTGGCAAATTTAATAAGGCTCGAGAGCATTATGCTCGTGCCCTGAAACTTAATCGCAATTATCGTGAGGCTGCCGATGGTGTTGCCTCATTGGCAGCGTAAAGGAGTTGCGTGGAAGTGAGCTGCTTACTTGAACTATTATCGAAAGGGCTTGATGATAACGTAGCCGATATGCTTCATCAGTATTTCCGTTGTAGTAATAATGAGTCGCTCGACGAACTCAAAAAGCTCTCGCTGATGCATCCTGATAGGGCTGATGTGCATTATCGCCTTGGTGTTGAGTATCTTAGATTGTTGCAATGTAATAAAGCCATCGAACACCTCGGCATTGCTTGTAAGTACGAACCGGATAACCTATCAGCCCGATTGGCACTGGCAGCGGCGTATGATGAGATGGGTCAGACTGAAAAGGCATTGCAAAATCTCCACATAGCCAATCAGATAAATCCGGGTATCCCCTCGGTACTTATTGCTATTGGATATTGTTTAGAAAAACTTTCCCGAAGCAACGAGGCAGCAGGGTTTTATAAAGATGCCATTGAGCAGGATAGTAGTTTAATCGTTCCTCGACAACGTCTTGCCGCTATCGCATTGCTGGAGGATAACCTCTCCGAAGCCATTGAACAATATGAATATCTCAAGAGTATCGAGCCTGCCGATATGAATATCCGTGCGACTCTGGCACATTTGTATTATCGAGCGGGTAGATACGAACAATCCGCCCGAGAGTTTGAAATGGTAATTGCAATGGAGCCTGATAATTGGGCGTTGATGGATGATCAAGTTGAAGCGCTCGTTCAGAGTGGCCAACTTCGTGAAGCGGCTGAGAGAGTGCAAAGGATTATGGATGCCCAGGGTCCCTTTGCTGATTTGCATCTTCGTCTTGCTGAGATACTAAGTAAGATGGGTCAGGATGACGAGGCATTGCAGCATTATCATCAAGCCCTCCAAGCTGATCCGGATTATCTCGAGGCGATGATTGCCTTGGGTAAGCATCATTTAGCATACGGTCGGTGGGAACAGGCTGCTGATGCATTTCATCAGGCTGCTGAGATTAATGATCGCTTGTTGACTTGTTATATCGGTAGCGGTGTGGCAAAGTTGGCAATGGGGAAGGAAGATGATGCAATTGAGAGTTTTAATTTAGCAGCTGCCATCGAACCCAACTCAGCCGTATTACTTTCCGAGATAGCAAAACTTCAATTGAAGGCTGCTGCTGTTGAGCGATTCGAGAGAGAAGTTGCTCATACCGATCAAAGCAGGTCAAACGAGCCTGATCTGGATCATGATGATCTTTTGCAGATTCAGCTTGATCGTCATGCCAAGCAAGTAGAAGCCAACCCGAATTATGCAGACCTTCGTTATCGGTACGGTATTCTACTCCGTGCGGAAGGCAGGTTAGCCGAAGCAGCTGAGCAGTTTGCACGGGCGGTTGAGATAAACCCGACATACGTCACTGCGATTATCAAGTTGGGCATTACCCAGTATGAACTTGGTCGAACTGACCTGGCAATCGAGATGTTCAAACGAGCCCTCAAAATCAAGGATGAATACGTGGATTTGCATTATCGTCTTGCCTTGCTTTACACGGATCGACGACAATTTACCAAGGCTGTTGAGCATATGGAACGAGCGGCTCATCTGGCACCGGGTAATCGTCAGATACGAGCGGCTTTGGCTTTATCGCTACAAAACATGGGACTTATAGACCGTGCGGCTGCCACATGGCGAAGCCTATCGCAGATGAATGTTTCAGTGTAGTTGCAGAAAAATTTTCCTCACCTTCACGAAGAGAAGATAAGATAGGCTTTTCCAATATGCTGAATAATCCGAATCTCAATTCCATAGGGCATGTTAAAATGTTGAAACTATTCCTTCAGTAGTTTCTCCAGCCGATTGAGTCCTTCGTCAATCTGTTCCATACTGGTAGCAAATGATAAACGGACACATCGGTCTTCACCGAAGGCAATTCCCGGCACCACTGCCACGTGGGCTAATTCCAAACACGCCCTTGCAAAATCGAGCGAGTTATTTACTTCAATCCCATTCAAAGTTTTTCCGTAATAGGCAGAGACGTCCGGGAAGCAGTAAAATGCCCCTGTCGGTTCGAGACATTTCACGTCGGGTAAAGCATTCAGTCGTTGGTACATGTGTTTGCCCCGTTTCTGGAACTCCATTCGCATTTGTTCGACTGCTTCGGAGGAATCATAGTTGGTGTAGGCTTCCAATGCAGCCGCCTGGACGAAGCTTACTGGATTGGTCGTTTGGTGCGATCCGACCGTTGCCATTGCCTTTATCACGTCTTTAGGCCCAGCAACCCACCCGATCCGCCAGCCCGTCATGCTGTATGCCTTGGAATAACTGTTGAATGTGAGCGTCCTGTCTTTCAATCGTTCATCCAAGGCAGCGAAACTGACATGCTTCATCCCGTTATAGACGAGTTTTTCGTAAATTTCGTCAGAGAAGATGATAAGGTCAGTCTGAAGTATGGCATCGGCTAATGCCTTGAGTTCTTCCGGGCTATAGGTTATCCCTGTGGGATTATTTGGGCTATTGATAATAATGATTTTGGCGCCGTCAGCATGCTCGAGGATATCTTGCGGGGTGATTTTAAAACCTTTTTCGATGCCCGTTGGGATGAAGACGCACTGTCCACCATTGAGTTTGACTTGTTCGGGATAGCTAACCCAGTAGGGTGAGGGTATTACCACCTTATCGCCTGGCTCAAGTAGCACGGTAAAGGCGTTGTATAGTGCGTGCTTGCCACCGAAGGTCACAAGGATTTCATCAGGAGTGTATTCCAGATTGTTTTCTCGTTTGAGTTTCTCCACAATAGCAGCCTTTAACTTGGCGCCCGCTCGTGGGGTATATTTGGTATCGTCGGCATCGATGGCGTCCTTGGCAGCCTGTTTGATGAACGGCGGTGTGGCGAAGTCAGGTTCACCTGCACCAAAAGAAATTACATCAACGCCCTCATCCTTCAATTCCCGCACACGAGCAGATATCGCAATCGTTGCACTTGGCGATACGCTTTTTACCCTGCTTGATAATTCCATCATATATGCTTCCTTTTTTCGTATTCTTATTCCATACAGGCGCTGTATGATAAGATAACAATCTGAGATGTCAAATCCATTTTCAATGATTGAATTTCTGCCTGAAGATAGCAAGTCGAATGATTTTTGCAAATTGGTTTGATTGGTAGGAAGATATGATACGAAGTCGTGGGTGTTGAATTGAGCAGCTAAGATGATACGTCATCAATGGGACATTTCGCCCAAGGAAGCGATTGTGCTGCAGAAGAGATTAGCAGGTGAGATTCGTATCGAGCCGGTGCCGGAGCAGATATCAACTATTGCAG
>JAGHBS010000189.1 GCA_021160865.1 Planctomycetota bacterium
CCTCTATCGGCACTAACAAATAAAACAGAAAAAGCAAAACCATCACACGAACGCGAGGGAACAGCACGAGAAATGCTCCCGTCACTGCTGATATTGCACCTGATGCTCCCAGCACCGGGGCTGTACCTGATAATAACACATAGCCAATCCCTGCAAAGATACCCCCTGCAAGGTAAAACGCCAGGTATCCGACATGTCCAAGCCGATCATTAACAGGGTTTCCAAAAACCCAGAGGAAGATCATATTTCCGATAAGATGCCCCCAGCCGCCGTGCATGAACATACAGGCGACAAACTGGAAAAGTTCAGGTTCATTAGGATGGAGTAAATATATTCGCAATGCAGGTAAATCACTTCGAGCCCTTTGCAGGAAAACAAAAACAAAAACATTAATAGCAACGAGTGCATAATTTATCCACGGGGTATGTTTGAGTTTTCTGTCGGTGCCAATGGGAATCATTCTTCAATCCTGCACAATTTTGATGCTACCTGAGGGGATAAGACAAGATTAAAATCAATCACACTGGCAAAAATTATCGTCAATGGTTCAATACCTTCTTCCTACCGCACGAGCGACAATTGTCTTATACACTTCTGCCCCCACAGTGTCCAGTTCCACCTGAAAATCAGCAATTTTACCAATACCTATTGTTCTGCCCGTAGTTATTTTGCCGATTCTTGCACCGCCTGGGGCTTCTATACCATCATCGTCGAAGAAATTGCAATAAATCCTGACATCTTTCACCGGCACGGAAGAAGTATTCCGAACCGTGCCCATCCATATTACCTTCGTCCCCTCCTTGCTCCATTCCATCTGATCAGTATCAACAGACCAAACGATAGTATCCTTATTAGCAGGCTTGCAACGTGCGACGACCTTAACATCGTCGGGATTGACGTCCTGCTGACCAAGTGGGAGACAGAAACGGATTTCTCCTTCAGGGGGCACAAATGGATACGACCTACTTGGACCAACAGCACCGTTGATGTAGGCAGTGAGCCAAACACTCACCAAAGGTATCGAATACGAACTTCGCAACACTCCACAAAGGTAGTATTTTTCTGCAATATCGCTATAGACAATTGCCCATTGGGTCTTGAGTTTTTTATCAGTAGCAGGGATAGGGGATTTTTTAACAATTACTGAGGGGGGACCTCCTGTTCTTTTGGTAGGTTGCAAAATTGCCCGCGGCTTTTTTGCTACACTCTCGGCTGGTGAAAGAATCTCCTTAATCCTTTCCTCTGCTTCTTCCTTGCTAACTCTTTTACTCTCGATTACTTCGCCACTTTGCGACTTTATTATTACCTTTGGATGAGAGGCAAGGTAAATCCCCCACGCTCCTAATCCTAAAGCCCCTGCCACACCGACGAACAATCCTACCATCGCTAAGATAACCTTCGGAGAGTATCCCCGCTTAGCAATGGGCATCGTCAATTCTACAGGTCTATCAGTAGCAGTGGTGTGATCCGTTTTGGAAACCTGCTCAACGGTTGAGCCGGTGAATACCTTACCGCACTTCGGACATTTCACCCGCACATTAACCAACGGCTTGGCAGCCTTAAACTTCGTATTACAATAAGGACACTGAAGTATATGCATAACATTTCTCCTGCTGGGACTGCCCTGACGGCGTTATAATTCATTTTACATCAAGTAGCCCCATATAGCCAGAAGGGTACTTTGTTCTTATTGTTGAACAGTTAAACCAAGGACGTTAGGATAACTCATTGTGAAATTGCCCATAAATAACAAAGATTACAAAGCAATGACACCGGCAGAGACAACGCCAGAAAGGCTCGTCGGAACGCACTTAGTACCAGCCAATCTTCTAACCGGTGGGGAATTGGTAATACTTGCGATTAAACCAAGCGGATGGTTCGTCCTGATTGCATCGCTGCCAATACTTATATCAGCAGTAGCTGTATCAATCATAGCATACGTCGTTGGGATATACCAAAGAAACTCACCGACTGAAACTGTCCTCTGCCTCTGTGCTGCTATCGGGTTCATACGGATAATAATAGCCTGCTGGCAATGGATTGGCAAAACATATGTGTTGACGAATCGTCGAATGATAACGGTTCGAGGCGTCGTGCGAATACGAATATCAGCCGTCAAGCTTACCGACATTAGCAAAGCGATCCTGACCGAGCATATTGCAGAGCGAATAACCGGCACCGGCAGCATCTACTGTTTGACTGACGCAAAAGGCACGCCAGCACTTCTGTGGAATACCATCTCAAGACCTGTAGAAGTTCATGAAATAATCCAATCAGCCATTGAGCATGCAAAACGAGTTGAACCTCCTTCGGATAGACCTACCTAAAAATACAAGAATAAGGGCATTGATAATTACTCTGCTGATATAACACGCTGGGCGAAGAGTCGATCACTATATCTGCTCTGGAAAATCACAACGATAACGAACTTCTCAGATGGTAAGGTTTCTCTATCCCACGCCAGTTTGAATCGATACGTCCTTGAAATGTTGTCCCAATACCGACGATTTTCCTTGAGCGTCTCGATATTTTCATTCCAGACAGCCAATAACGCCCCCTTCGGATCAGGGCTGCCGGGTTTGAATTGATACAATTCGAATCGGAATTTGCCAAATGCCTTGGTCGCATCACCGTAGCTATCAACCGCCCTGATACAAAGGTCAATACCGTGAATATCGCCTCTTTCGGAAAGCAATCCTATCCTCGTGAAAGGATGGACCTCTATTCTTTGTGGCAGCAGGGCATTAATCGGCGGAGGGATTTTGATACGATCGGCGGTATTAGATGTTCCTCTACTCGACCACCTTACCCAATCACAGCCGGGGAAAAATCCCAGCGTACAGACTACCAATACAACCAGCAAAGTTGAAATTCTCTTGGTAATACTCATTTAGCACCGGAAACAATTAGTAATCAAATCAATTTACACAGAAGGATTTTAGACTGATGAGGTAGCAGGGTCAACAAATTCACAACTTATAACTAAAGGGAAGTTTTCTGGCTGTCCAAATAAAAAAGCGGGCGATGAGATTCGAACTCACGACATCCACGTTGGCAACGTGGCGCTCTACCGCTGAGCTACGCCCGCATCAACTTCTTAATTAATACAATACGACAATCCCATCCGTCAAGATGTTTTGTAAAGGGATTTAATCTAAATTTCGTTTCACAAAATTTCGACCAGCAGGATAATCTTCCTGAGTAAGGCTTTGCTTGATTTAACCATTTTCTCGGATTATATAGAACTGCTCAAGAATGTTTTGAATAAGGAGTGCCTCAAAGATGCCTTTTATCTCTAATACCGATGAACAAAGGCAGAAAATGCTTGAAGAAATCGGTCTATCCGAGAAGGACCTCTTTAGCGACATCCCTGAAGACTTACGATGCGACCGATTGAATTTACCCGAAGCATTATCAGAACATCAGGTACGTCTCGAAGCCCGAAAATTGGCACAGAAGAACTCAACAGGACTGATTAACTTCCTTGGCGGGGGATTTTATGATCACTACATCCCTGCTGCTGTTCGGGCAATCATCTCTCGAAGCGAATTCTACACCGCCTACACGCCCTATCAGCCCGAAGTTTCACAAGGCACACTCCAGGCAATGTACGAGTACCAGACCGCCATCTGTCGGCTCACCGCAATGGAGGTCGCCAATGCCTCGCTTTACGACGGTGGAACGGCATTATTTGAAGCCGCGATGATGGCTATGAGGATTACTCGAAGGAATCGCATCATCGTGGATGATACCGTCAACCCCGTCTATCGGAAGATGCTACGCTCGTACACGAGCAACCTCGGGATAGAGTTCGTCGAGACGCCCTGGTCGGAAGGTCTTGCCGATAGAGAGAAAATCACCGCGGAACTCAATGACGCCACTGCTGCAGTCATCGTACAGAATCCGAACTTTTTTGGCTGCCTGGACGATTTTACCGACCTCGCCGAGGCTGTTCATCGGCACGGTGCGTTGTTGATTGTTTCGGTCTATCCTATCTCGCTTGGCATCATCAAGGCGCCCGGTGAGATGGGTGCCGACATCGTCACCGGCGAAGGGCAATCTCTCGGCTTGCCTTTATCCTTCGGCGGACCTTACCTCGGATTTATGGCTACCAGAGCCAGATTCGTTCGCAATATGCCAGGAAGGATCGTCGGAAGGACAATAGATGATAAGGGAAGGGAAGGTTTCGTGCTAACTCTCCAGGCACGAGAGCAACACATCCGCAGGGAAAAGGCGACATCCAATATATGCACCAACCAGGGACTTTGCGCACTGACTGCGGTCGTATATTTGAGCTTGCTCGGCAAGGAGGGCCTTCGTGAACTTGCCCAGTCCTGTGCCGATAAGGCAGCCTATGCCCAAAAACGCCTCCTCGAAATACCGAACGTCAAGACCTATTTCCCGAACCGATGGTACTTCAACGAGTTCGTCCTCTCTTTGCCGACCGTTGCGGAAAAGGTTATCCGCCGATTACTTGAGCGTGGCATCGCTGCTGGCTTTCCCCTATCGCGGTATTATCAAGGGATGGAAAATGCCCTGCTAATTGCGGTAACCGAGAAGCGGACGAAGGAAGAGATTGACTTACTTGCCCACGTGTTGGAGGTCTCATTATGAAACTAATCTATGAAAAATCTGTTCCTCACAGGCGGGCATCGAAACCGATTGAAAGTGGCGTGCCGATAAAGGCAGATCTTCCCCAACGATTTCTCCGTGAAAAACCTGCTAATTTACCTGAACTGTCAGAACTCGACGTCGTCAGGCACTTTAC
>JAGHBS010000059.1 GCA_021160865.1 Planctomycetota bacterium
ATGCCGAGCATGGCGCCTGGCGAATCGAGATACCATTCAAATGCCAAGCACTGGTCCTACTGACAGCGACGAAAAAGGGCATCAAACCTGCTGCGATTCGCCCAGCCGCTCTAATGGAAACCAAACCTGGATTTATCTTTTCTCGTGGACGGTTCCGTTATAATCTTCTTCTGGGTAAGGCAAAGAGCGACCTTCCTGCGATAGAAATCCTGCAAAATGGCAAGATCATCGAGACGTTCCGCCTCGTCCCATGACCGTTTTGCTTCTGACAAGCACATCCTATCGGTCAGAATGTCCTCTGGCGGGGCTTGGCGAGGATTTCACGTATCTCCAAATCAAAGAAATTCGTCATGTGCGCCGACTTCAGCACGATAGCAGTATCTGCTCCTTTTCCGGTACCTCCAACGGCAATGATTTCCCTATCGGTAGGAACTTCACCTGCATCGGCAGCCATTACCGCAACTTCAACGGCTACCTTGATACCCTCACAGCCAAACAGCCGAAGTGTATAGGCGATTATCTCGATGTGACTTATTCCACCAAACTTATTGGTTATCGACCTTGCAACTCCGCTAAGGGCATGCGAGCAGATAAGCACCTTGATGCCTTTTTCTTCTAACTGCTTCCTTGCCTCAGGCGTGATTGACGAAGCATCACCGCCCTTATAGCCTGCGTGTTCGGGAATGGCTACTATCTTAACCGACTCGGGTAGCGCCTCCCGCATCTTCATCGCAGTTGCCCCGCTATCAGAAGCGACGACAACATGCTCGATACCTAACTCGGCGCATCGTTTCTTGACAATCTCAACAATTGCTGATGTGTTTTGTGGTCCTGGCGTATCAAAATATACAATCTCCGCCATTGTCAAAACTCCTGCTTACCTGCGACGTTTACCCTTTTGACTGATTAGTAATTCCGTTATCACGAAGCCTTTTTGAGTACATCTTCCATCTTTATATAATCGTGAGGTAGAATCTGACCAAGCGGGATAATCGCAATGGTCACTTTACCATTGCTCACAACAACATGAGCGTAGGACTGAAACTCACCTTTCTTGCGATTAGGTCTTGCCGGTGCCCCACCAGAACCAGCAGCTGTTGCAGAGAGAACATAATAAGACACCCCATCAACCTTTCCATAACAAAGCGGGCTATGCCAATGACCTGAAAAGATTGTGGTCTTTTTCGCATCAAGCATTTTTCGCAAGCGATCCCAGTACGGTTTCCTTTCCCCATAAAACATCGGATGATGAATGAAGATAAATATGTGCTTGGAAATCCTGTTGGCACGAGATAAGTCTTTCTCGATCCACTTCCATTGCTTTTCGGCGAGAACTTTATCCTTGCCAATCATTGCTGAACTATCAAGCACGAGGAAATGGCAATGATGATAATCGAACGAATACCACGTCCTGCCACCTATGCCGTGGAGTTTAGTGTATATCTTTCTGCAGACATCGGGGATTACATCATGGTTTCCCGGGCAATAGAAAAAAGGCGCATTTAGTTTTCGTGTTAGTGCGTCGAACTCTGCCCATTGTTTGCGGATTTCATCCTCGTCGCTGATGTATCCTTCAATCAGGTCGCCAATACAGATGACGAAATCCGGCTTGAGGCGGTTGGTCTCAGCCACAGCCTTTGCCCATAGCCCGGGAATATGCCCGCCTGTACGGTCGGATAAAACCACGAAGCGGAACGTATCAGGCGAGTTCGGTTCTGTCCCCCGCCAGCCCGCAATCCGGGATAAATCCGCAGGCGTTTTTAAATGATTAGTGCTGGCACAACCGAGCAATAAACCCGATAGTATCAGAGTTATTGCTGCGAAAGATACTGTTCTTATTCGCATCGCTAATCTCCTTACCATTTCTCCAATCTTGACTATCACAAATATTCATTCAAAATATCATCATATTACTAACTCACATAGGAGCAAGAAACAATGCGTTGGGAAGAACTGACTTCTGATGAGTTTGCCAAGGCTGTCATTGATTGCAAAAGGACGTGCGTTTTTCCGATAGGCGTGCTGGAGCGCCACGGGCCCCATTTGCCGCTTGGAACGGATATCATAAATGCTCATTACATCGCCACCGAAGCGGCAAAGCGCGAACCGGCGATAGTGTTCCCTTACTGGTTCCTCGGCAAGATTTTCACTGCACGATGCTTTGCCGGTACCATCGCCATCGAACCGAAACTTCTGCTGGAAATCACGTTGGAAATCCTTGACGAAATCGGCAGGAACGGCTTTAGAAAGATAATTATCTACAATGGTCACGGCGGCAATAGGGATATCCTCTCTTACGTGCTGCGAAGTCAATTGTACAAAAAGAAATCATATTCACTTTACATGCTTTTTTACGATGACGGACTAACCGAAGAAGAACGGAAGAAACTTGCTGAACTCTGGGATGCCCCTTGGGGTGAACACGCACACGAATCGGAAACCTCACTCACGATGGCACATCGACCTGACCTGGTCAAGATGGATGCCCTGAAAGGTAAAGTGGCCCAACCGACCGGCAGGTTAGATCATCTCAAACCAGGACAAACTTCGTGGGACTTTTATGCCAACTTTCCCGATCATTATGCTGGTGATGCCCGCAAAGCCTCACCCGTCAAAGGGAAGGTCTTCTTGGAAATGATGATTAATTCCCTCGCTCGATTCATCCGCACCGTCAAGGAAGATACCGCCGTCGAACAGATAGCAGAGGAATTTTTTGGCAGGGAGCAAGAACTTCGCGGCAATTCTAATGACAGGTGAACCGCTGAGTCGGTCTTTATTCACGCACCCGATGCCTGGAGGGATGTTATTGCGGATATCAAGACGATGTCCTCTACGCTACAGCCCCGCGACAAATCATTGACCGGCTTGGCGAGTCCTTGAAGCAACGGCCCGAGCGCAGCGGCCTTTCCGAGCCGCTCGACGAGTTTGTATCCGCTATTTCCAGCGTTCAGGTCTGGAAA
>JAGHBS010000234.1 GCA_021160865.1 Planctomycetota bacterium
CTTTATGAAGAGTTCAAGAGTCTGTTTCCTGAAAATGCCGTTGAATATTTCGTTAGCTACTACGATTACTATCAGCCCGAAGCCTATATCCCCCAAAGAGATATCTATATCGAGAAAGATGCCGCCAAGAATGAAGACCTCGATCGTCTCCGACTTGCCACCACTACCAGCCTGATGACCCGCCGCGATGTAATCGTAGTTGCCAGCGTATCGTGCATCTTTGGCCTCGGCTCGCCGGCTGAATATAAACGAATGGTCGTACCTGTTCGCATCAACGAGAACATCGAGCGAGACGAACTGCTCCGACAACTCGTCAACATGCAATACGAACGCAATGATACGGACTTCAAGCGAGGTACATTCCGCGTAAGAGGCGATACCATCGAGGTTTACCCCGCTTACGAGCAATTCGCTTATCGCATCGAAATGTTTGACGATTCCATCGAGGCAATCTACCTCGTCCACCCCACCAGCGGGGAAATCATCAACCAGGTTGACGTTGCCTTTATTTATCCTGCCGTTCATTACGTCGCTGCCGAAGATACGCTCGAACGGGCTATTGCGTCCATCGAAGCCGAACTGGAGCAAAGACTCGCCGAACTGCGCAATGCCGGCAAACTGCTCGAAGCCCAGCGGCTTGCTGCCCGAACGCGATACGATATTGAAATGATGCTGGAGGTGGGATATTGCCCCGGTATAGAAAATTACTCTCGTCATCTCGACGGCAGGGCTCCGGGCGAGAGGCCTTACACGCTTATTGATTATTTCGGCGACGATTTCCTGCTGATTATCGACGAATCGCACGTGACGATCCCCCAGCTTCGGGCGATGTACCATGGCGACCGCTCTCGCAAGGAAGTGCTGGTAGAGCATGGCTTCCGTTTGCCATCGGCACTGGATAATCGTCCGCTGAAATTCGAGGAACTCGAGAAGATGTGGAAGCAGGTGGTATTCGTATCAGCCACGCCTGGCCCTTACGAGCTTGAAAAAACTGGCGGGGAAGTCATCGAGCAGATTATCCGCCCGACGGGGCTGGTTGATCCCGTCGTCGAAGTACGACCTGCCGAAAATCAAGTGGCTGACCTTCTCGAGGAGGTTCGCAAACGAATCGCTGCCAAACAAAGGACACTCATTACCACACTCACCAAACGATTGGCTGAAGACCTCGCTGCCTACATCGAGCAGGAAGGATTTCGTTGTAAGTATCTGCATAGCGAGATAGATACGCTTGATCGTGTCGAAATCCTGCGCGATTTACGTGCCGGTAAATTCGACGTCCTTGTCGGCGTGAATCTTCTGCGCGAGGGGCTTGATTTGCCTGAAGTTTCGCTGGTAGCCATCCTCGATGCCGATAGGGAAGGTTTTCTTCGCTCCGAGACCAGTTTGATTCAGATGATAGGTCGATGTGCCCGCAATGTCGATGCGCACGTCATACTTTATGCTGACCGCATTACCGAGGCGATGCGTCGTGCCATCGCTGAGACCAATCGTCGTCGCAATGCCCAGTTAGCCTACAATGCCGAGCATGGCATAACGCCCAAGACCATCGTCAAGGCGATACGCTCGACCCTATCGGAGCAGGTATCCGCCAATCGGATCGTCCGCGAGGTAGCCGGGCTCGATGAAGACGAGTTTGAGCGGGAAGAATTGATAGCCGAACTGCATGCCGAGATGCTTGCTGCTGCCGATGCCCTGGACTTTGAACGGGCTGCCTTTTTGCGCGACCGCATCGCCGAACTCAAAGGCGAATTACCCACGAAAAAACCGAGACGAAAACGAAGAAAATTACACCCCGCCCGTAGAAAAAGATAATCCTCTACCATCCCTTAAACGGGTTGATTCAGTTTGAACATCCCTTTACTAAGCCATTGAACCGCCTCACCCCCAAGCCTCTCAGATTAAACCATCCACCCAAACCATAATAGTCCGCGTTATCTACTCCCGTAATTGCGATTAATCCTCGTGATTGCAAATAATAAAACTCAGTATTCAAAGCGTTCAATACAAACTTTAGAATAGCCCAATCCAATATACCCTCTGCAAATATTTAGATACCTTCACAATAGCCCATTCATTCACAATAAGCAGATAACACTTGGCCGGTATGCTAAGCCCGTGGGGCTGGGTAAGCGAAGCAAATTGCATACTTCATCGTTGTTCAAGTGCAATAGCACCGAAGCGAAGAGTCGCGGGCGACACATGGATTAAAGTTCTCGTAAACCTAACTCTTCTATTGTTTTCCATTCCAAATTATAAGTGTTTTCAAGACCGTCTTTTCTTTTGTTTATTTCGTTGATTATGTTTCTGACAGTAGATGGAATTTCTTTTGCTACTAATCTGCCAACTTTGGGACTTTTTTCTTCGTCTTTGACGATCCCATCCCAATACATCAAAAGTTGATATGCATCAATAGGGGCAGCAGTTCCTGCTTTTAGTTCATAGATATGGATATCCCCGTTTTCAAGTTCATGGTAGATATCAACCCTTACACCAGTTCCTCCCCAAATAGGGCGATCTCTCTGAACTCTACTCCCTGTGTAATGTCCTTCTAACATCCTTTTCAACTTTTTTGCTAAATCTTTCTCTATTATACCACTTGTGATTCGCTGTGGCTTGAATTCTTCATCGTCTAATTTTTCTACTAACCCAATCCAAAAAGGATTGTGTGGGTCTAGACTGATTTTATTATTAACGGTTCTGAATTTTGGATCATTTAAAATTAACTCTCCAACAAATCTGTTGAATTGATTATGCCTTGGTACATCTGCCCATATTTCGGGAAGTTGTCCAGTTTTTAGGAGACGACTTCTTACAACAATATCTATACCTTGCGTTGGAATATTTCCTTGATAATAGATTTTTAAAGGATAAGGTTTCCCTTGAGATGGATCCTTTACTTTCTCTACATCTAAATTCCCCCGTATATAGACTACTTTTGCTTTTCCTTCGGGACCATCAATTTCAATCTCAGCAGTTGGGGAGCCACCAGCATCATAAGGAATTTCTATCGGTTTAATACGAGACTCTTCCCAGTCAACATCATAATTTGGATTATCTTCATCATCCCCTAAATTTCTCCACCTTAGCCATAATTTATTATTGGGATTTTTTAAGAATCCCCTGTACATTACCCCTAAGTGGTCTATAAATCTTTCTACTAGTGTTTCAAAAGTTCTGGCTCGGTGATACAAAGTATTGAAAAATTCAAAGGCAGTTTCTGCATATACTCTTGTTCCACGATCTGCAGTAGCATGTGCCAGTCCCTCATTCCACAATTCAATATCCCCTCGTTCTAATTTCATTTGGGAAGAAAAAGGACCTTTTACTACATATACTAAGCCGTTATTTACAGCATAATCATCTCTAGTTTGAAGAGTCCAAGGTAATTTGTTCCCAATTGTTAACACACAGAGTGAATTTTTTAGACCAAAACCATGCTCATTTAAAGGTCCTTCTGAACGACCTTTACCACCCAGTGAAAAAATATGTTTAGTTATCTCATCAACAGTCATTCCTATTCCTTGGTCGGCTACTTTAACGCGTATTTTATTTCCTAGTTTTTCCAATGTTACTTCTATTTTGAATGGCAATAAATCTCCTTCTGAATCTTTACCAGATGCCGATATACTGTTATCAATAAGTTCCCCCACTACTTGATGAAAATCCATTTCTTGACGTCCTAAACCTTCCCAATATCTCTCTTCTTCAATAATTATTTGAACGTCCTTTGGAAATTCACTCATATTTTCACCTCCTCCTGATAATTTCATGTCGCCTGCAATTTCGGACAACATAAATTAACCGAACATCGTTCGTTTATCCCCTCTAAAATTGGAGATAATACGAACCTACTTTCTTTATCTCCGCTCATTATGAAGGGTTATAGGAAAAATGTCAAGAGTTTATGGATGGTTTTTTCACGGCTTTTGTTGTGGGATAATAATTATCAATAATGTCTTTCTATCCGTCGGCGGGGCGGTTATCATAGAAGGCTATGGTAATCAAGCCTGATCAATCTGAGCGTGATGCCCTTGCGGTGCTGGTAAACCTTGCCAAGGCAGAGGACCTGGGCGAAGGGGATATTACCTGTACGATTCTGCCAGCAGGCATCAAATGCACGGGTAAATTCATCGCCAGGGAGAAACTAATCTTCTGTGGCGGGGCGTTCCTGGAACAAATAGCAGCCAGCTACGATGAGGCAATCGCAACGACGGTTCTGGTAGATGAAGGTACTGAAGTCGAAACAGGTGAGGTGCTGGCTGAATGGTCAGGTCCAGCCGGGGCGATATTATCGGCAGAGCGCGTCGCACTGAACTTCCTCCAGCGGCTCAGCGGGATCGCCACGATGACGCGAAAATACGTTGATGCAGTTGCAGGGACATCGGCAACCATCTACGATACACGTAAGACCACGCCTGCCTGGCGACGGCTGGAAAAATATGCCGTCCGCGTCGGCGGTGGAAAAAATCATCGGCTCGGTCTGTATGATGCCGTTATCATCAAGGATAATCACCTTGCCGTTATGAACTGGGAGGACCTTGCCGGCAAGATTGCCTCGCTTCGGAAATCGCTAAGCAAGGGCGGCTTTATCGAGATAGAAGTCGATAATCTCGAACAACTCCGAGAAGCGCTGGCAATGGATGTTGACGTAATAATGCTCGACAATATGCCAGTAGATCAATTGGCTGCTGCGGTGGCAATGCGTAATGAACTATGTCCGAGCAGGTCTGTGGAGTTGGAGGCTTCGGGTGGGATAACACTGGAAAATGTCCGCCAGGCTGCTGAAACGGGCGTAGAACGCATTGCGATAGGCGCACTGACGCACTCGGCACCGGCTGTCGATATCGCAATGGAAGTCCACAAAGATAATTCCTGATTTGTCTTAGCTTTCCGCGAGGCTGCCCTACCAACGACGATGGATATTGCGAACAAGATTCTGGAAAACCTCTACGATCGGCGAAACGGGTTCTTCACGCTCGAAGAGATTGGGTATGCCGTCGGCGCCAATCACGAAACGGTCGAGCGGGCGTTGGGGGAATTGTCCAACCGCGGTCATCGCTTCGAGCGTCACCCTGCCGAGGGGATAAAATTAGTTCGTCCGACCGTCATGGACGCCTATCTGATTGAGCGGGGTTTGCCCGTCAAGCACATCGGTCGGAATGTCATCTGCTTCGATGAGGTTGACTCGACCAACGACATCGCCTTTGATGCTGCTAATCAGGCTGATGGGCAGGCACTTGTCATAACGGCTCAGTATCAGCGAATGGGTAGGGGGAGGTTTAATCGGAAATGGCTCGCCAAGCCGAACTCAGCCATCCTCGCCAGCGTCCTGCTGCATAAATCAGCATCAATTCTGCCTCATGAATCGTTAACAATCGCAGCCGGGTTAGCGGTGGCTGAAGGTATCGAGCAGATAACTAACTTGCGACCTTCTCTCCGATGGCCTAACGATGTAATCATTGACGATGCCAAACTGGCTGGGGTACTGGTGGAAGTCCGCTACAGGGGCGCTGCTCGATATGTAGTTATCGGATTTGGAGTAAATGTCTTATCGGCACCATCTATGGAGGTGATAGGAAAAAAGGCAACGTGCCTGGCTGAGACAATGGCTCCGATGCCAGTACCCGAACCAATAGATATTCTTCGTTCAATCCTCATACGGATTGATTACTGGATTGAGCAATTGAGCAAAAGTAATGTTCAACATCTACATCAACAATGGTGTAAACGGTGCGATATGATAAACCGATTAGTCAGGATCGTCTCTTCGGGGCACCGCTTCACAGGCAGAGTGATTGATGTAAATCCGCTTGAAGGATTGATACTAATGACCCCGCAAGGTCAATGCATTCGCCTACCGGCTGAGACTTCTACGCTGGTAGATTAGCCAGCAAATATATCCACCACATTATCCAAAGAACTATCGTCGGGGACGAATAAAGTTGAGGGGAATTTGCCCTCGATGGAAATATATCTTACGTTTTAAATGTCATGCAAATTCCCTTTCATAGAAGGCAATACCTATTCTGAAAGGGAGTCTTTATTGGGAAATCGAGTTCCCAAAAGCCTATCTCAAAGAAAGGTCTTCCCGGAGACCCATCGAACAAACCGGTCGCCTGGAGGATGCCCCATCAGACAAGAAGTCACCGGACGGTGTGATTCAGCAAGGATGATCTCCTCAACTGTTCTTGACAGAGTTTCTAAAACCACAGGCATCCCCAAACGGCATCTTTCCACCGTCGAGATGAAAAAAATAGAAGATTTATTAATCAAGATGAACCTTTTTATAGTCGATACGCAACTACGTCACGATAGACCGTGCCATAAAAATAAGCAAAAGAACCCCGGATGGTCCGGGGCGAATAAAATGAGTACAACTATCCTGTGTTCGTAAAAATGTGTAGGTAAGAAATGGAGGTGCAAAGATGAACTTACGAAAAGGCTTCACATTGGTCGAGATCCTCATTGTGGTGATCATCCTGGGGATACTGGCTGCAATTGTGATTCCGCAGTTCACCGAAGCAAGTGATAGTGCTCGGGAATCAGCACTGACTTCGGACCTTCAAACGCTGCGGAGTCAAATCCAGCTCTACAAGATTCAGCATCATGACAAATTGCCCTGCCAGTATAGCTCTGACAGTGGCGCTACCTGGACCGATGATAGCAGCGCAGATAACTTCAAGTCCAGATTAACGAGCAAGACTGATGAATGGGGTAATGTCTCAGCCACTGGCGCTTATGGACCGTATCTGCAAAAGTTCCCGAAGAATCCATTTGTAAGCGACAGCGTTGCTGATACCGTCGAACTCGGTACAGGAAGCCCCGGTGGTGGAGACCATGGCTGGTACTTCAATACGTCCAGCGGACAGATTTCACCCGATGATGATGCACACAAAGACCTCTAATGTAATGTAAGAATAAGGGTATTAAGCCGTCGGGCGTAGCTACTCCGCTACGCCTGACGGCTGATGAGGTCGGAAAAGAAATTACTAAACAATGGAAAACAGGCGATATGAATTCACACAAGCTGAATCGTATCAGCAATTAGCAATACGATGCTAATTTAGAAATAAAGGCAATTGTTGCAACGGTCTCCGGGGGCGTTGGAGACAAAGCATAATGAACAGGAGATTTCGAAAATTCGAAGGGTGTATCAGAAAGCACACCCACGCCTTTACCCTTGTAGAGATCCTTATTGTCGTTGTTATTCTTGGAATCATTGCCGCCATTGTTATTCCGAAGTTTTCTAACGCATCGGCTATGGCGAAGGCAAGTATGCTGGCCGATGATCTACGCGTTATCAGGACGCAAATACAAATCTTCAAGAGCCAGCACTTAGGTGTGGCACCTGGCTATCCGAACTGCGACCCATCAGCCCAACCAACAGAACAGGCATTCATCGATCAGATGACCAAGGCATCAACTGCAACAGGCGAAATTGCTGAACCAGGCACACCAGGGTATAAATTCGGTCCGTACTTACGTGAAATACCCGAAAATCCAATCAATGGAAAAAGTTCTGTCCTGATAATTGCAAATGGCCAACCATTTCCAGCATCTCCGGACGATACCCATGGCTGGATATATCAACCTTCGACGTTGATTTTCAAAGCCGGCTGCTCAGGCAAAGATGAAAACGGTAAGGCTTATTTCGATTACTAATCAAATGAACCGACTTATTTCAAACCTCGAAGGTTTGGATGAGCAAATTTTCAGAAGATATCCAAACCGGATAGGGGAAAATAAAATAGATGCCTAGCGGTTTCACATTGATAGAAGCATTGCTGGCTTCAGTCATACTGACATTAGTTGTAGGTGCGATACTTATGCCCTTTACCGCTGGTGCGCAAAATGCAGTTCAAAATGCCCGAGAGGTACTCGCTGCTAATCTCGCACAGGAATTGATGGAAGAAATCCTATCGAAATCCTTCAACGATCCTGACGGAACCAATGCCGGTGAAACCAATCGGATGAAATGGGATGATATGCGTGATTACAACAATTTTTCCGAATCGCAAGGCAATATAAGAAATCTCAACGGAGAAATCTTCACCGACCCCTTGGCAGCAAATATGAGCCGAGCAGCAAGAGTTGAAAGTGTTTACGTTGCTGGACAAGCCACCTCCAACCCTCCGACTTTCCTCCGCATCACTGTAGAGATTCGCTATAAGGGACAGGTGATAAAAAAAATCTCAAGGCTGGTTTATGAAAACAAAAAGTAATTGGTGCGATGAAGAGGTTAATAAACAATTCGGCAGGTTTCACTCTCGTGGAATTGCTTTCCTCTTTGATGATTATAGCATTGATCGGGGCTGTAATTGCTTCCGTTAGTGCCGCACTATCTAACGCACAGTCCCATAGCGATACTCTGACCGAAGTAATTCAATCAGGACGCTCAGGAACAATGCAATTAGGCGCTAAGCTGCGGAAAGCAAAACTCGTCACTGCTGCCAGCACTAACGAAATGGCTCTTTGGAGCAATGATGCAAACAATGATAAGCAAATAAATGTAGACGAAATCATGTTAGTGCAATATGTACCCAATAAGCAAATCGTGGAACGCTGGCAGATTACTTTTCCTGATACCCTCCCCCCTATCCTGCGAAAAATCCTCAATAAACCACAGCAATTGTCAAATCTAACCTCCATCGATAACGTTAGAGAACTACTAAACCGATCAATATATTCGCGATATCTATCGAAGGAAACTCTCATTACAAACGTATTGGACTTCAAAATATCGGCTAACCCTACTCCACCGATGACAAGGCTGGTACTAATGCGCCTTACGGTAGGTAAGGATAGACAGAGAATAACGATAACAAATGCTGTTAGGCTTCGTGCTGACATGACCAATTCGATTATCTTGGAAAATGGACAGTTTTCCCTTCAGTCTAACCAATCTCTGACAACTGGAAGCGGAAGCAATAACAATAATGATGACGATGATTCGCCCAATCCGCCTTCCCGACGACCGCCGAGGCGTCCCTGGCTGCCTCCGCGACATCCCTGGCTACCACCAAGGCATCCTCGACTACCACCTATACGACCGTTTTAAAGAGGCCTTTGTAAATGTGAAATACGGCAATGAAGGCAAATAGAATGAGAAAAATCGAAAAAATCAAGCACCACAAGGGAGCAAAGCCAGGCTTTGCTCTGCTGCTGGTATTGATAATAACAGCCATCGCAGTAGTGCTGGGGATGTCATATCTATCAGTTGCATCCATTAACATGCAAATTTCGAAAAATTATACGGCTTTGTCCAAGGCAAGATACCTTGCTGAGTCGGGATTGGAACATGGTATCTATATTCTGCGATTCTGGCCTCAACAATTTGACAATTCTACACAAAGCCCGTTAGGCCCTTACCAATTGGACAATACATCAAACTACTACAATATCTGGGCTACTAAGGATGCTCGTAAACCGGGACAATATGTCTTATCTGCTACGGGAGTTGTCGGAAATATCCGTAAGACCAGTTCTATTACAGTCTATCGTAGCAGTGCACCCGAAGTGAAAATCAATCACGGTGTATTTGTAGAAAGTGGCGGCGTAATATGGCTGCCATTGAATCTGACAATTAACGCCGATGTTCATACAAACGGTTCATTATTCAACCTGGCAAAGATTAATGGTAATGTTTCCGCAGCAGGTACTATTATCGACTTTCTCCATCGAATAAACGGGTTAACTTATCCAAATTCTGAAAGTGTTGATTGTCCCGATTTCAAGGTTCAGGATTATATTCATTATCGCCTCAATATGATTGATTATTATGCCTCAACATACACACGCACTACCTTCGGACGCGATAATCCCTATGCAAACGGTAATGCGATCACACCAACTAATCCTGGCGGAGTAGTACACCTCGTGCCCCAGCACGGACATACCGTCAGACTGACAGAAAATCTCAACTTCACCGGCACCTTGGTGATAAACGGTAATCTGGTGCTCGATGGCCGTAATATCACATTAACAGCAGTGCGGGGGTTTCCTGCAATCGTTGCTACTGGGACCGTCAAAGTGACCAATTCTGCAAGACATGTCACGATAAACGGAAATGTAATCGCCAATTATGGTATCGCTCCATCAGGACCCACCACACGAAGCAGCACAACCATCAATGGCCTACTTATAAGTAAATATTACGGTTATAAATCCACCCTGCGAGGTACACACACCTTGAACTACGAACCGGAACAATCGGTCTTATACGACCTCACTGCAGGACCCACAAATACCCTGCCACAGGTCTCATTGCTAAATTGGAACGATTAGATTAGTAAGGAGCAAAAACAGTGAGAAACAAAGAAACAGTTAAGATTGACGGCTATACACAATTTTGCCTAACCGCCATTGTGATATTGATGACACTCTTGATTATCGGATTATGGGCAAACTTGCATTGGATGGACCTTACTCCAACAGCTGGGGTTGCTCAAGCAGCTGATGGTCAGTATCTTCAAGGAATACCCAATGCTGGTGCCCAACGTCTCGCTATCCTCAAAGCCATACAAACCACGAACAATAAACTTGACAAAATCATCACGATGCTAAATAGCGGGCAAATCAAAGTCGTAATAGTCAAACCGCAAAAGGATGAAAAGCAAGAAAATGCTGAAAAGCAATAAAATCAAATCTGGCAGGATTAGGCATTCTGCCGGCAGGATTGGAATACTATGCCATCCACAAGGCGTGAGGGGGATAATTAGTGCGCCTCGAGCAACCCTCTTTAGGGCGTTTACAATTATCGAGATAATCGTTGTCATTGTCATTATTGCAATTGCTGCTGCCATTATCATCCCCTATGCGATTGAAACTACTACCTCCCAGGCAAGGTCAGCAGCGAGGATGATTATGTCTGATCTGACTTATGCTCAAAACGAAGCCATAGTCACACAAACCCCCATTACCGTCACATTCGATATTTCTGGCAATTCTTATACTATCTCTAACGAAAGTGGCCCCTTAATTCATCCGATTACCAAAAAGGCGTACGTGGTCGACCTCGACACGATCAGCGGATTTGAAAACGTAGTGCTCTCGTCGGCCAGCTTCGGTGGCAGTGCAGCTGTGACCTTCGATGCAATAGGTGCACCGAGCAATGGTGGCACAGTTGTTGTCTCGGCTGGACAGCACAGATACACCGTAACAGTAGCGCCGGTAACCGGAAAAATTACGGTTTCTCAATAAACATCGTGTTGAGAAACCAGGCTTTCAAAGCCGAAAAATCCACAGGACGATACCAATGTTCAAATTATCAACAACGCATAAATATAGTCCCATCGGGCTGGACATCGGCACCGAAGGGGTCAGAATGCTTCAACTGCGACAAGATGGAAAAAGACTATTTGTATCAGGCATTGTCCATAAGCGTTTCTGCAAAGAAAATGTAGAAAATGAACTTGATCAAGAAACACGAAGGCGGCAGGCAATCGAAACAGTAAGAGAAATCCTCAAAACAGGCAAATTTCACGGCCGTAAAGTCATTAGTTGCCTTCGCGCAGATGAATTACATATCAAAAGCATTCGCCTTCCTCATATGTCTGATGCAGAACTCTCCCAGGCTATCATGTGGGAATGTAAAGAAAGATTTGGCTTCGAACCCTCTCCCGACCGCGTACATTACATCAGGGCAGGACAGGTAAAGCAAGGAAATGAAACAAGGGACGAAATAATACTCCTTGCCGTATCTGAAAACATCATCTCTGCACATATGGAAATGCTCTCAAAAATGCATCTTATACCCCTCCATGTAGATGCCGAACCTATTGCTCTTTTCCGGGCACAAAACAGATTCCTCCAACGAATCGAAGATAACACCACAGTAAGCGTCCTTGTAGATATTGGCTTATCAAAAACGACTATTATCATTGCAAAAGGAAGAAGGATACTTCTAATCAAAATTATTGAAATCGGTGGGCGTCACCTCAATCAGAGTGTATCAGAAGAATTGAATATGTCTTATATCGCTGCCTCCGAACTGCGTAAACGATTGATGGCAAATTCCACATCCACAAATTCGAGCCAGCGGCACAATCAACCTCTACCGCAAAAATCTGATGAGGGAATTCCACAGCCCCAAAGCAAA
>JAGHBS010000176.1 GCA_021160865.1 Planctomycetota bacterium
ACATATAAAATCCAGCAGAATCTAAGTTGGCGGAAATCTTTTTGCCAATCCTGCACTTATAGGCCATGCCAATATCAGTGCAACTGCAAATGCCAAATATACGTATTGCTGACTTGCTGACAAGGCAAAGCCCCACCATACCAACCAGGATTGCATTAATATCAATGCCCTAAGCCAGCTGCCAATCGCTTGCTGCTTGACGGTGGCAGCAGAATCCTTACGAACACAAAAGCCCCAATGGAATACAATAATCACGATAATAGCAGCGAATATAAGAAGCGGCATAGCCACCCAAATGCTTATCGATTCGAACGATGCATATCTTCTTGATAAGAATCCAATGCCCCCCAGCCATATAAGCAATGCGATTCCGGGTAGCCAGGCTTTATGGTTAGTTTTTTCTGACGATGTCTCCCCCGCCGCTATATAACTCACTGCAGATACATAGATAGCAAGTCCAACGGCTGCGAATATAACAACCACCGGTAGATGAAGTCCCACTGCCACTATCGCCCCGAGTAAAAAACTCATTGCTCTACAAGCCCCCATGAGTATCAGCGACAACGAAGCAACCCTCTTCAAACCAGCGTTATATCCCCACACAACCACTGCCAGTAAGGATGCTGTTAGTCCAAGGAAAAACCCGCCTAACCAAGCTAATATCACTGCATCGATAGACAATAAAATTGCAACGATTAAAGCGATGCGTGGAACAATCAGCCCAGCAGCCAATGGCCGGGATGGGCGAAATCGACGATCCTCCTCGACATCGAAATAATCATTACTGAGCAATCCTGCACAGTAAATCAGCAGACTTACTACCCCCGGTAAGATTAATATCGAACTAATTTTTCCTCTCCTTAGGCAGGTTGATAAAAGATATCCTGCGATTGGATCGCCTGGTACGGTAAACAGGACAGAAACTCGCAACAAGTTTAACCATGCTTTGAAGTGAACAAACCTGTCGAGGAAAGAATTATTAGGCGACGAACTTTTCCCCCACCCCGACGAAGTTTTCTTATCGTATTTTCTTGCGTCGAATACCACAAGAATAGTTTTACCCGCTCGGTAAATAAAAAACCAGCCCGATGAGCCATTTGACTCACCAGGCTTGATGATATAGATTTACATCTATCTATATACACAGCCGGCTGATACCGACTGTCAATTATTATTCAAATATTAGCGATCTTCTTCAGCCTCGACGCCTTCGGACAAGGAAGATAAGCCCACCAAGACCAAGCAACACCAAGGTGGCTGGCTCGGGAACTACCGAGACGGTCAACATATAATCGCCCACTTCGCCGTGATAGTCTCCATTGAAGTTAGTATCACCACTTCCAGTCACGGCAATATAATACCATCCCGTCGAGGTGATATTGTACATTACTGTCGAGCCGTTGGTGCCACCGGAATCGTCATTGGAAACAAGCAACGTACCACTACTGTCGAAGAGCCCCAGCAGGGTATCTGGATCGGTAAACAGCACATCCAACGGGGTGGTAACCACCGTCATCACAGTGCTACTATCCGTCAGCCAGATCTTGAAGTAATCGATATCTGACCCGCTGCTGTCCAATGAGCAAATCCCCACGTCCGACCACGGATAAGATGTAGGACTACTTATCACATCCGCCGTTGCCATGGTATTGTTAGGCTCAGTCTCTATTATCGAGGGATAGGCTGATCCTGAAATAGCCAATACCATAATTGCTGACAAAACTACTGCATATCTTCCCATCATTTTCCTCCTCTCATATTTTCTCCACTCCCACTTTCTTTCCACCCCGCGAGGAGGGGATATATAACGAGCCTTTCAAACGACCACTTGATTCTACTTTAAGTATATCCAAAAATCCGATTTTGTCAAGAGAAATGTATAAAAATTTTCGGCGCTTTCTAGGAAAGATTTTGTTGCAATACAGATGGCAAATTTATTAGTATCTTTATTCTTATTTTCGCTTAACGAAGGACGAAGGCATTAATCGGATTCCAAAATGTTCAAGATAATTAGCAATACTGAAATCGGGCCATCGGTACATCGGTTAGTAATATTAGCCCCGAGAGTAGCCAGGGCGCGCAAGCCCGGTCAATTCGTGATTGTTCGTAAGAAAGAGAGTTCCGAGCGGATACCCCTCACGATTGCTGATGCTGATCCACAGGCCGGGACGATAACGCTGATCGTCCAAGCTGTTGGCGTAAGCACTAAAGCGATTGTTGCAACTCCACCAGGCGATTTTTTACAAGACGTTGCCGGCCCACTTGGTAAACCCACGCATCTGGAGAGGTGGGGAAAGGTTGCATGCATCGGTGGTGGTGTCGGAACGGCTGTGCTTTATCCGCTCGTGAAAGCCTTGTATGAAAAGGGCAATACCATCTATACCGTTATCGGAGGCAGAGGGGCCAAACAGGTCATCCTTGCCGATGAACTGCGAGAATTTTCTAAGGAACTTCACATCACTACTGAGGATGGCACGCTTGGCAGAAAGGGGCTGGTAACCATTGTGTTAGAGGATATGCTTTCAGGTAAGTTGCCGTGCCCCGATGTGGTATTTGCCGTTGGACCGGTACCAATGATGGAGGCAGTTGCCGATATGACCCGCTCAAGGGGCATTCCCACCATCGTCAGTTTGAATGCGATTATGATAGACGGTACAGGCATGTGTGGCTGCTGTAGGGTCACCGTCGGTGGAGAGGTGAAGTTCACCTGCGTGGACGGCCCTGAATTCGATGGGCATAAGGTTGATTTCAAGGAGTTGCGAAACCGTCTCAGCATGTATCGCCAGCAGGAGCAAAAAGCCCTCGAAGAATACTGTCGTGTTGAGGAGCAAATCAGGCATATGAAACAATCGTAGGAACGTATGTTTCAAAAAAGTGGAGCATTGATGGGAAGTCATCAATTTAACTTGTAGAAGAGATAAAGCAAAGATGACAGTTTCTACGCCAGGAAAAAATCTTTCAAACAAGGAGCGGATGGCAATCAAGCGGGTGAAAATGCCTGAGCAGGACCCGCAAGAGCGCATCGGTAATTTCGAAGAGGTCAACCTGGGCTTATCCCCCGAGGATGCTATTCGTGAAGCCCAACGATGTCTGCAATGCAAAAACTCACCGTGCATAGCAGGTTGTCCAGTTAAGATTGATATACCCGGGTTCATTGC
>JAGHBS010000145.1 GCA_021160865.1 Planctomycetota bacterium
CTTTACTACGGCAAGCCAGGTCCATCGTAATACGAACCCCTGCTGATCGAACGAAAAAGAAGCAATTAATCCAGAAGGCAGAGCAGCATTTCACCATTGCTGTAAGGGCATTCCCTGATGACGTCATTGTTGATTTCCTCACAGGTATTCTCGAGCTACGACACAAGAGGTATGAACGGGCTGAGATGCGATTTAGACGTTGTTGTCAGTCCGAGCCTCTTGTAGCTGCATTTCACCAGGGAAGAGCACTTACCTTGATGAAATTGAATCGTCCATTGGCAGCCTTAAGTGAGTTCATGTTTGTTCTAAAACTTCGTGATGATACCTTCTTATCGCTTGAAATGCTCCAAAATGCCTTGAAGGAAACGCCTGGCGCAAAACTATCAGACCCTTTATATATCGAGGCAAAGAAACTCTTGGAAAGGTATCAAGCGCCCCCAAAACCCAATCGATACAAGAGAAGGGGATTCACCTGGTTAATGCCTGCAGAAGGATGGCAAAGCCGATCATGGACTTATCTTAATCCATCTCATCTTCCAAACCGTCATATTGGTATAAAGCTGCATATAGAAATAGACGAGCGTTTCAGCCTCATGAGCCCGTCCTATGATCGTATTATCGCCAAGCAAGGGTTGGCTATTCCC
Organism: Planctomycetota bacterium; assembly: GCA_021160865.1. Lineage (GTDB taxonomy): Bacteria > Planctomycetota > Phycisphaerae > SM23-33 > SM23-33 > JAGHBS01. The sequence goes on from JAGHBS010000145.1 coordinate 645, forward strand.
GTCTCAAGCAATGTGCTAATCGTGGACAAAAATGCCGTTGCTGACGCAAAACTCATCTACATTCAGATTTCCCCTGAAAAAATTATACAAGGGGAAGTCATCAGGCAAAGATATCGAACCAGTTCTACTGGAAAAGTGCCCGATTTGCCGTTGGGGCTAATCACTACTTCCCGAGCGAACTTCGTACCGGTTTGCCTCGCTGAACCGAGCAAAATGAAGGCTGGGGCAGATTTAACCATCTATGCTGTTAATCTGTACCGACAGATGGGCTGTAGCATCCGCACCGACTTGGCAAAGATTGTCTCTATTACCAAAGCAGGAAAACCTAAACTTGATAAGGCGCTTTTACCTGGAGAACCGCTTGGTGCTGTCTTTATGGGCGAATCGTTGGCAGGATTACTCACAGGCAGGACAGAGGTTGAAGCAGCCGGCTGTGGAAAAAGCACTTTCATTCCATCAGCCGACCTTGACACCTGGCTAAAGCATCGCAAATACTTCCTGCAACGGCGCAGGAGGTACACTTACTATCGTGGGCCAAAGTTAAAAGAAAACATCCCTATCCCTACGATAAAAGGAAAGGTTTTTCTCGTTCATATCCTCTCAACTGAAAAAATATCTCTTGAAAAATCTAATTGACTTGACGCTCAAGATGTGGTTGTTTACTCTTATTCAAAGCCCAATATATTCGTAATTTCATGGTTACGATTGACCTGTTTATCTATCTTGTCAGGATTGATAAACAGGTAGGAGGCATTGAAGAAGCGACTAACGGGCTTTTGGGCGGAGAGACGAGTGAAGTATCATGCAATGCCCTTTCTGTGGCAGCCATAAGGATAAGGTTGTGGATTCCCGAAGCACCGATGGGGGACGTTCCATCAGGCGGCGACGGCAATGCCTTTCATGCAATCGTCGATTCACCACATACGAGCGTATCGAGGAAGTCTCACGCATCACCGTGATAAAAAAGGATGGGTCGCGTGTCCCATACGATCGAGGACGCATCCTCGCAGGTCTGCAACGGGCATGCTACAAAAGACCCGTCAGCGATGAGCAGCTCCGCGAAATCGTCGATAAGACCGAAGAGAGTATCTTCAATAATTACGATAAGGAAGTGCCCACCTCGTTCATCGGCGATACCGTCAGTGAATTGCTGAAAAAAGTGGACAAAATCGCATACATACGCTTTGCCAGCGTCTATCGCGAATTCCGCGATGTCGGGGAACTTATCGAAGAAGCACAACAAGCACGCAACAGCCCTGATGAAACACCCGGACAAGGGGTACTTTTCGAGAACAATCGAAAAACTAATCAAAATAAGAAGCGAAAATGACGGCAACAATGAAAGACATGATCTTCGGAACAATCGGTGGTCTTGCACTGTTCCTTTTCGGTATGGGGCTTTTATCAGAAGGGTTGAAAAAAATCGCAGGCAATCGACTAAGAAGCCTGCTCGAAAAACTCACAAAACATCGTATCGTTGCGCTGCTCATCGGGGCAGCAGTAACGTGCATCGTTCAATCAAGTTCCGTGACTACTGTTACCGTCGTCGGACTGGTCAACGCAGGCTTGCTCGCCTTGCGACAGGCAATCTGCGTCGTGCTCGGTGCAAATATCGGCACGACCTTTACTGCCTGGCTGGTCTCAATAATGTCCGTCTTCAAGATAACGCATTATGCCTTACCGGCGGTAGCAGTTGGACTCGGATTGCAGCTATTTAGCAAGCGACAACGGAATAAGTATTATGGGCAGATCATTCTCGGGTTTGGAATACTGTTCCTCGGCTTGTCATTTATGAAAGAGGCCTTTAGCCCACTGAGGCACGACCCTAATGTACAAAAGATGCTCATTGCCGTCGGGCATAACCCCATCCTGGCTGTGCTGGTCGGTGCAGCATTGACGATGATCATCCAGAGCAGTTCAGCCTCCATTGCTATGATACAGGTACTTGCGTTTTCTGGAGCATTCGGTACCGATTGGACGGTTGCATTCAGTGCCACCATTCCCTTTGTTCTTGGCGATAACATCGGCACGACGATTACCGCCCAGATTGCTGCTCTGAGGACAAATATGGCAGGCAAACGTACTGCAATGGCACATACCATGTTCAATGTCATCGGCGTGGCAATTATCCTGCCATTGGTTTACCTGGGCTGGTTTCAGAAACTCATCATGTTCATTACACCAGCCAGACTAACCCAGAACACCGTGATGATGTATATCGCAGTAGCACATAGTACATTCAACGTGGTCAATTCGATGCTCTTCTTACCGATTGTATCGGTGCTGGAAAAGATTGTGACGCTTATCCTGCCTGTAAAGGATAGCGAACTTGAAATGCGCCCTGTTACACTTGAGCGAAATCTACTCGATACGCCTCCGGTGGCAATGGACCAGGCGAGGAGAGAACTGGCTCATATGGCAGAAACTGCAAAAAGCGCTTTAGAAGACGCAGTAGTCGCCATACGAAAGGACGATCGAAGCAAAATCACAAAGGTGCTGGAAAAGGAAGACGTTGTCGATCAATTCCAGACCGAGATTACTCGATATCTCGCTGAATTATCTCAACGAACGCTACCAGCTGATATAGCCAACAAATTGCCCGTCCTGCTTCACGCCGTCAATGATGTTGAGCGAATTAGCGATCACGCAGTTAATATCACGGAGGCTGCCACACGCAAAATTGATCAGAAATATCGCTTCAGTCCCGCAGCTACCGAGGAAATAGATAAAATCACACAGGAAGTAAGGGAGATGTTCTCGGATATCCTCCTTGCTATCCGCAATGACAATATCGAAGCTGCCAAACGAGCGCTGGAGCATGAAAACACGATAAACCGCATGCAGATGGACTTCCGAAAAAGTCATACTCGTCGGCTTGGTGAGGGGACCTGCTCGCCGATGGCCGGGCTTCTCTTTATCGATTTCGTCGATAATATGGAAAAAATTGGCGACCATCTCACCAATATCGCCCAAAGCGTAATTGGCGGACTTCAATGGGATGGTATGAGCATTCCAGAAGTACTTCCCTCTGCGACGAGTTAATAAAATCATTGACAGGATAGCCTTGCTCGATTAGCATTCCACCACAACCCACAACCTTATGAATGAGATGTGATAATTTCAATGTAGCATATCTAATTTGGGAAAGAGGATAGCCGTGGAAAAGATAACGGGCGACGGTATTACATTCGACGATGTCCTTCTAATACCAGCAAGGTCTGACGTGATACCACGGGATGTTGACACTTCAACGAACCTGACAAGAAATATCCGTTTGAACATTCCGTTGGTATCTGCTCCGATGGATACGGTCACCGAGGCAGCCCTTGCCATTGCATTAGCTCAGGCAGGGGGAATTGGCATCATCCACAAGAACATGTCTATCGAAGCCCAGGCAAGAGAAGTCGAAAAGGTCAAACGTTCGGAAAATGGCATTATCGTTGACCCCGTCACGCTTCCACCTGATGCTTCGACCGCGGTAGCCCGACAGAAAATGCTCGAACACAATGTTTCAGGGTTTCCCGTCGTCGAAAAGGATGGGACGGTCGTAGGCATCCTGACAAGGCGGGATATGAAGTTCATCAGCGAAGATAGACCCATCCACGAGGTCATGACCAGTAAGAACCTTATAACTGCTCCCCCCGAAACGACGCTTGAAGAAGCAGAAAAAATCCTCAGTAAGCACAAGATTGAAAAACTCCTGCTGGTGGACGAGAAGGGCAAATTGGCTGGGATGATTACCATGCGGGATATCGAACGACTTCGGCAATTCCCGCAAAGTTGCAAGGATGAAAGAGGCAGATTGCGCGTAGGAGCCGCTGTAGGCGTCCACGATGATGAACGTGTGGAAAAATTGATAGCCGCTGATGTGGATGTAATTGTCGTCGATACCGCTCCCGGACATAGCGAAAACGTCATACGAACCGTCGAGAAGATTAAATCCAATTACGATATCGAGGTTATTGCAGGTAATGTAGCGACGGCGGAAGGTACTGCCGATCTCATCGCTGCTGGTGCCGATGCGGTAAAGGTAGGCATCGGGCCCGGCTCGATATGCACCACGCGGGTCGTCTCAGGTGTGGGCGTACCGCAGATTACCGCTATCTTCGACTGCACACGGGTAGCAGAGAAAAAAGGCATACCCATAATCGCAGATGGTGGGATACGTCATAGCGGCGACATCACCAAGGCAATCGCTGCCGGTGCCTCAGCGGTGATGATGGGAAGCCTCTTTGCAGGTCTCGACGAAAGCCCTGGCGAAACCATCATTTACAAGGGCAGACGATTCAAGGTCTATCGTGGAATGGGCTCGCTTGGTGCGATGGTTTCAGGCTCAGCCGAGCGATACGGCCAGACAAGCAGAGAAAAACTCGTCCCAGAAGGCGTCGAAGGACGTGTACCATACCGCGGTCCACTAAACGAGTTCGTCTATCAACTCGTCGGCGGCCTGCGGGGCGGTATGGGATACTGCGGTGCAAAAACTATCGAGGAATTACGCAAAAAGGCACGCTTCATCCGCATCAGCCACGCATCTTTAATCGAATCGCACCCGCACGACATCACCATAACCCATGAAGCCCCTAATTACTCCATTGAGCAGGAAAATCAGACAGAGTAAAATGGCTAAAAGTACCAATGCTATTTAAATATAAAAATCCTATCTATAGCCTGGCGATTGAGGCTATCCGTGATTGTCAGATAACCAAAGTTGATGACATCTATTACCTTACCGGCACCAGCCCGCCGTTCTGGGAAGGTCCCAATCCGGGTGTCAAACTGTACTCCTCAAAAAACTTACTAAACTGGAAATTTGAAAACTTGCTTATCGACCGTGCCAAACTCGCACCGAACGTCTGGTATTACGACAGGTTCTGGGCACCGGAAATCCATCACGCCCACGGGCGATTCTGGCTGACCTTCAACTGTCGCAACGAAACTGCCGAGCCCCCCTTTCCCCATTCGACCGGACTGGCAGTTGCCGATAGCATCACCGGACCTTATGAAATCCTCACGCACGATAAGCCCCTCATCGAACGAACCAACGATGCAACGCTATTCACCGACGATGATGGCAAGACATACATCTATTTCGTTGGCTGCTGTCTTACCGGAAGTGATTACATAATGGGCTGGGAGATAGACTTAGAGGCCTGCGAACTTCTTGGAGATGCCTTTGTGTGCTTGAAAAAGATCAGGCAAATGGGGCACTGGGAAAGAGCAGGAATCGAAGCCCCGTTCGTAATCAAGCGGGATGGCATCTACTATATGTTCTACTCCGGCTGGGCAAGAGGATACGAAGTAGGCTATGCAACTGCCTCACACCCTAAAGGACCCTGGAAAAGATACGAAGGCAATCCAATATTCGGCGCACAGGACAAGGATGCCTGTGAAAAATTCGGTGGAAAGTTCACGGGCAATCCGCCTGGCTGCCCTTACGTAGCCGCTGGACATAACGCCATCTTCACAGGTCCCGATGGCCGCGATTGGCTCGTCTGCCATTATCAGGAAAAGGGGAAGCCCGAAACGCTCGGCTTCGATCCAATCTGGATTGAAAACGGCATCATCAAGACCAACGGGCCTACCTGGACAGAACAAATTATCACCGTTTGACTTTTAGCAGGAAAAAGCCAGAAAAACTTCTTGCTTCAGCTGGAATACATGGGAATTTCTCTTTTTCTGAAAGAAACACTTGACACAAATAGAAAGAAAATCTTTTTA
>JAGHBS010000084.1 GCA_021160865.1 Planctomycetota bacterium
GACTTAGACCTCCCAGCCTTTATTAGCCGAATTAGAACAGGAATGAAGATTTGCAATTATGCCTGATTGGCTAATTAACATCCCGGCAGAGTTCTGGTCCATCCTGGGCGAAATGTCGCCATACCTGCTGTTCGGTTTTTTAGTGGCGGGCATACTGAGTGTACTCATTTCACCGAGAGTAATCGAGCGGCACCTTGGAGGGCGTGGTATCGGGTCGATCATAAAGGCGGCGGCCTTCGGCGTGCCGTTGCCATTGTGCAGCTGCGGGGTGATTCCGGTCTCCGCGTCGCTTCGTCAACATGGTGCCGGTAAGGGAGCGACGACGGCTTTTCTCATCTCCACGCCGCAGACCGGTGCCGACAGCATCATGGTAACCTACGGCCTGCTTGGCGGTGTGTACGCAGTCTTTCGTCCAATCATCGCACTGTTGACGGGAATCGCAGGCGGTGTTTTTGTCAACTTGGTAGCAGGAAAAAATGACAATTCACGAGTAGCAAACCCAAATGCCGAGGGTCATCACCATTCCATCGAAGATAGTCACCGACGAGGCAAGATACTCCGCATATTCGCGTATGGTTTTGGCACGCTTCCGAAGGATATCGGCAGGGCATTGATTGTAGGATTATTGATAGCGGCATTGATTACGACGATCGTACCGAAGGATTATTTCTCAAGCATTGTTCGACCGGGAATATGGCAAATATTAGTGCTGGTGCTGGCCGGCATCCCGGTGTACGTATGCGCGACCTCTTCGGTACCGATGGTATATGCCTTAATCGTTGCAGGTGTCTCACCCGGAGCGGCATTTGCATTCCTGATGGCCGGACCGGCAACGAACGCCGCTACTATCGCAACCATATGGAAGATAATGGGCAAGCGAACCGCGGTAGTTTATCTATGCGTCATCTTCCTCGGTGCCCTGGCAGGCGGAATGTTACTGGATCAAATCATAACAGGTGAGCAGATTATTGGCCAACGTCCCGGTAGATGGATGCTTCCGTCGGTCATCAAGCACATCTCGGCGGTTGTACTTCTGGGCGTGTTGACCGTGGGAATCATCAGGCCATACATGCACAGAAAGAGGAGAAAGGAAAAGGTTATGGGCCAGACGAGGAAACTCAAGATTGCTGGAATGACCTGCAGCCATTGCGCTGAAAGCATAAGAAGGGCTCTGCTCGAATGTCCAGGCGTTGAGTCTGTTCGGGTTGATCTTGCCGGTGCTAACGCGACCGTTTCGGGTGAAAACCTCGACGTTGAGATGCTTCGAAGCAGAATTGAAGGAATAGGTTTAGGTTATCGGGTTATAGATGGAAAGGATAAGAAATGAACATGTTTTGTTATCAATGCGAGCAGACTGCCAAGGGAACGGGTTGCACCGTCGCTGGCGTGTGTGGCAAGGATGATCGAACTGCCAACCTGCAGGATATTTTAATCTACGCGCTCAAGGGTATCGCCCAGTATGCCCACCGGGCACGAATGCTTGGAGAAACGAGCCGGGATATTGATATCTTCATACTCGAAGGGCTTTTCAGCACCGTTACGAACGTGAATTTCGATCCAGAGCGAGTGGCTGGGTTGATAAGCCAGGCTGAAGGTGTCAGAGACAAGGCAAAGGCGCTTTATGAAAAGGCTGCTTCCGATGCAGGTAAGATGCCCGAACAATTACCCGGGCCAGCGAGGTTTTCAATCTCCCAAACGGATGGTATCGACGAATTAATCGCTAGCAATAGAGTTGAAAGCATTGATGAACGGGCAAAAAGGCTCGGTGCTGACGTCGTTGGTTTGCAGGAATTAATCACCTATTCCCTGAAAGGATCTGCCGCCTACGCCGACCATGCCCAAATACTCGGATACCAGGACGATGAAATCTATGCCGAGTTCGAGGAAATCCTCGATTACCTTGCTGGTGAGCCTACCGACATTGCTGAATTAACTGCCCGGGCGCTCCGGGCAGGTGAGTTGAACCTGAAGGTCATGGCACTGCTCGATAAGGCCAACACCGGTAAATACGGCCATCCCGAGCCAACAGAAGTTCGCATCACGCCAGTTGCAGGTAAATGCATACTTGTTTCCGGACATGATCTAAAAGACCTCGGCGAACTGCTCGAACAGACCGAGGGAAAGGGTGTCAATGTCTATACCCACGGTGAGATGCTTCCTTGTTTGGCATATCCGGGCTTGAAGAAGTTCAAGCATCTCGTTGGTAACTACGGTGGAGCCTGGCAGGATCAACGAAAGGAATTCGACGAGTTCCCCGGTGCAATCTTGATGACGACCAATTGCATTCAGATGCCCAAGGACTCTTACAAGGATCGGATTTTCACCACGGGTCTGGTCGCCTGGCCTGCGGTCAGGCACATCGGGACTGATGAAAATGGAAAGAAAGATTTTACCCCCGTCATCGAGGCTGCCCTTGCTGCACCGGGATTTGCCAATGATGCTCCTGCGAAGACCATCACCATCGGCTTTGCGCATAATACTGTCATCGCCGTTGCTGATAAGGTCATAGAAGCAGTCAAGGCAGGAAAAATCCGCCACTTTTTCCTCATCGGCGGCTGTGATGGTGCAAAAAGCGGACGGAACTATTACACGGAATTGGCACAATCTGTTCCTGACGATTGCGTGATCCTGACGCTGGGATGCGGAAAATATCGCTTCAACAAGTTATCCTTTGGCGAGGTGGATGGCATCCCGCGGTTATTGGACTGCGGGCAATGCAACGATGCGTATTCTGCTATTCGTATTGCAACGGCACTGGCTGATGCTTTCAACTGCAGCGTGAATGATTTACCGCTTTCCATCATCCTTTCGTGGTTTGAGCAAAAGGCGGTGGCGATTTTGATGACGCTGCTGCACTTGGGCATTCGGGATATACGCATCGGACCTTCGCTGCCTGCCTTTCTCACCCCGCCGGTGCTAAAGGTACTTACCGAAAAATTCAACTTGATGCCCATATCCACCGCCCGGGAAGATCTAAAGACAATACTTGGATAGGAAAGTAGGAAAGGAGAAATCCCATGACTGAAAAATTGCAAGTTTACAAGTGTGAGATTTGTGGCAATATCGTCGAAGTACTCCATACCGGCGTAGGCGAACTGGTCTGCTGCGGACAACCGATGACGCTCCAGGAAGAAAAAACCGACGACGTCACCACCGAGAAGCACGTTCCATATATCGAGAAGACCGACGATGGCGTCAAGGTGCGCATTGGGCAAAATGCTACTCATCCTATGGAACAGAAGCATTATATCGAGTGGATTGAGATAATCGTTGATGGTAAGGCATATCGTCAATTCCTCAATCCCGGAGACGCACCTGAAGCGGTCTTTGCCATTGAAGGTCAGAACATCACTGCCCGAGAGTATTGCAACGTCCACGGGCTTTGGAAAGGATAGAAAAATGAGTATCACATTCAGCGCCGATGAGATTTTCGAAATTGCCCAGCAGATTGAGCGCAACGGGGCAAAGTTCTATCGTAAGGCTGCCGAAACCGTTGAGGGAGAGAATCACAACCTCTTGCTCCGCCTCGCCGAGATGGAAGAACAACACGAAAAGACCTTTGCCGCCATGCGAGAGAATCTATTAGCAGATAAACGGATTTCCCAAACTTATGATCAGGACGATCAGATTGCTTTATTTCTGCGGGCACTTGCAGAGGGTAAGGTCTTTGATATAAAGGCAGACCCCTGCGAAAATCTTACAGGCAGTAAGACATTGCAGGATATCCTGAAAATCGCCATCGAACTGGAGAAAGATTCGATTATTTTCTATCTGGGTATGAAGGATATCGTCCAATCGTCGCATGATAAGCAAATGATTGATCATATAATTGCTGAAGAAAAGAAGCATATAGTCGATTTGAGCAATCAATTAGCCGCTTCATGAAAAGATAAGATGCAAATTGTAACTTTTCGTGAATAGTTCTTATGGAACGCGCAAAAGAGGTCTAATGAATGAGCAATACTCAAATTGATAAAGGTGCATTATTCACCCTTGGCTATGGGCTTTATGTAGTTTCGTCGCACAGAGAAGGCAGATTGAACGGTCAGATCGCCAATGCTGTCATGCAGGTAACGTCCACCCCACCAAAAATCGCCGTGGCTATCAATAAGGATAACCTCACGCATGAATACATTAGCCACAGCAGCGCCCTGGCGATTACCATCTTGTCGGAATCTGCCCCGATGAAACTCATCGGACTTTTCGGATTCCGAAGCGGCAGAGATGTAGATAAATTTGCTGAGGTATCCTTTGAGACATTACCATCGGGCTGTCCGTTTGTGAAAGAGCATTCCCTTGCTTATATCGATGCACAGGTAGAAGCCGCTCACGATAGCGGCACGCATACGATTTTCATAGCCAGGGTAATCGGCGCTCAAATTATCGGGCAGGGCAAGCCCATGAGTTACGCCTACTATAGTCAGACGCTTCGAGGCAAAACTCCACCGACAGCACCAACCTATAAAGCCCAAGCCCCCTTTGGCAACCGTTGAAAATGAAGATGAGGGTAAGGGGAAAACGAAGGAGATTCGCAGTATGAAGAACTGCGTTTGCGATGTCTGTGGATATATCTATGACCCTGCCGTTGGCGATCCTGCCGATGGCATCAAGCCGGGCACCGCCTTTGAGGATTTACCCGACAACTACCTCTGCCTGGAGTGCGGAGCCGACAAGAGCAACTTCTCTCTCGTCGATTAGTCTTGCTCGCCAATAAAGGCGATAATATATCCACCTGTTGGAGATAACCTCATAAGGAACTTGGCGATCTTATGATAAGCAATCTGAGGTACTCGCACACTCACCTTTGCTCGTGGAGCACAATCGCGAGGAAAATTTATACAACTACAACCAATCGAACTTGCGACGTGTCCATCGATGGGCGAATCAACGGCTGGGAACTTTCCATACTAATAGTGTCGTATCCTCGCCTGCTGATATTAGATGTTTACCATCGGGGGTAATGGCAAGGTCGAGAATATTCCCAGCGTGACCGCTGAAATGTGTTATTTGCTTTATCTTTATCAGGTCCCAGCAGGTAATCGTACCATCTTGACCAGCAGCGAAGGCGATTTTCCCGTCAGCAGTGCAGGCAAGTGCGTAAACCCATTTGCCGTGGTTCATCTCTGAGAGGATTTTGCCCTTCCTTAAGTCCCATTTCAGGAGTCTGCCATCTCCACCAGCAGATAAGCCATATTTACTATCTTCGATGAACCTGACCGCCTCGACCCATCCCCGATGCCCCGTACAGGTTTTGATTAACTTTGCCTTTTTCAACTCCCAGAGCCGAACGGTCGCATCGCGTCCACCGGTAAGGACATATTTATCATTTGACGATACGGCGACCGATAAAACCCCACCGCGGTGTCCCTTCAGGACTGCGATGGGTTTTTCACCCTCGGCTGGCCAGATGCGTACCGCCCC
>JAGHBS010000126.1 GCA_021160865.1 Planctomycetota bacterium
GGTATATTGTGCCTGCAACGTCTCAAGGGCAGCGGCATTGTTTGTGAGTACCTTTTGGAGAAAGTCTAACACAGATTTTCCGGTAAAGATGAATCTTCCCATGTGGGAAACATCGAATAAACCAGCACTTTTCCTTGTAGTTAGATGTTCCTTGATTATCCCTGCTGGGTAGTTCAGTGGCATTTCCCAGCCAGCGAAGTCAACCATCTTGGCACCGAGTTGAACGTGCTGATCATAAAGGGTGGTTCTGTGCAAATCAGTCATTTGTATAAAATCTCCCGTGGATTGTACTCAAGCGCTCTGCTGCGAATGAACGACGAAGCTTTGCACACGAAAGGCACTATTATAGATTCATCTTGCAAGCAGGCAAGGCTTTTCCACTGGTTCATTCCTTTTTCTAACATTGCTAATATGTTCAATTCACAACGAGGGCAAGTTATAGAGGTATCTTCTCGGATAGATACAATTAGACGCTTGACAGGACGATTAATGATGCCTACTATCATTGCTGCTTCAGATAATTTTCATTGATACTGTAAGATTATCGTCGAGTTTGGTTCTTTGAGTTTCTGCAAGTGCAAGGTAGTAGGGTGAAGATGAAGGAAAAAAGATTATGAACAAACCTTCCCGCGTAATCGTTATATCGGTTATTATTGCGTTCCAATTTTTAATGACGGAGTCTGTCGAGGCTGCTGTTCCCACGATAGAGGACCTTGAGAAAATCACCGTTATCGGCCCGTTACCTGCGTCAGTCCGAAAGAAGATGGAGGAGTATATCGGCTACTATGTCAATCGAATGAAATCGGTGAAGAGTTTTAAAGAAGTTATCCAGGCTCGGAAAAGGTTGATTAATGGCTATAACGTTCATAGGTCATCGTACTGGCAAAGTGGGTATGCAGCCATTTGTGCAGACCGCATATGCGCCCTTCTGGATATTCCAGATGCAGCCAGGCAGGTTCAAGCGGCTATAACATTGGCAAATATGCCCCAATACACCATTCAGCCAGCCATTGAAAAGATGGCGAAGCATTCCAATCCTGCAGTGCGATACTGGGCTGTAAGGGCATATAAAGCCTCCATCAGACGGATGGTCCTTTATGATGCCAGGGCAGAAAAAATGTTCCAGACACTCAAATGCCTTGGAATGAATGATTCAGGTTCAATTCTGATGGCCGTATTGCGCTGCCTTACTCCATATCCTGACATGGATGAAAAAACCATTAGCACCATGAAATCAATTTTTGACGAAATCTGGCTGGCGAGATGTAAAGATGTTTATGCTGGTAAGGTCGATGTAATCCAGACGTATCACAAGATGGTACGATTTCTTATTCCCTTTAGTGAGGCAGATAAGAAGAGGATTTTGCAGCTTCTCGCCGACGCCCTCGAGGCATCTTCGTTAGGGCTCATTAATGCGACTAATCGCAAAAGCTTAGCCACGAAACGGCTAATGGAACTACTTATCGCCTTGGAAAATAAGTTAGCAGATATTACCGCAACAAATGAGACACCGATTTTGAAGATACTGGATGAAAAAATCTCGCCGATGGAAAAGGCAATCAAGACACGCTTGAAGGTAAACGAATACTGGAAATCCATTCTTGCCAAGCATGGTATCAAATTGCGTTTTCATGCCTCAAAGAAAAGTACAACAACCAAGCCGACAACCTCGCCAAGTAGATAATAGTAATCGCTATTTTCGATTTGTCGCCCAGTAGCAGTAAAATGTAATGATGGGTATGACTAAAAGTTTCTCAGATATGAGCATAATATCGATGATACAGGAATTATGAAGTATTTCTATGTAATAGCCTTATTAATTACCGTTGGCCTTGCCCTGTTGCCGATGACCTACTTACAGGGTGAGGGAGAGGACGAATATATCGGTAAGGTTGTCAATTATACTACATACGGCGCAACGGTCAAATCGCTTGATCCTGCCACCTGCGGCGACGTTACCTCTGCCGTTATTCAAGGGAATATTTATGAAGGGTTATATTGGTATCATTATCTAAAAAGACCGCTGGAGATAGTTCCACAATTAGCGGATGGCATGCCAGAGATTTCCGACGATGGTTTAACATATACAATCAAGATAAAGCGAGGTGTGAAATACTCACGTAATCCGTGCTTTGGCAAAAATCCCGACGGTACCTATAAGACCAGGACAGTTCGGGCAGCGGATTTTGTCTTGGCATTCAAGCGGGTTGCTGATTACCACATCAATACCGGCTTAGCGTGGGCGTTTTTGAGCGGGCGGATTGTGGGTCTGGATGAATGGCGCAAGAAATCCAAGTCATATCCTGCTGGTGATTTTTCGCGATATGATTTACCCGTTGAGGGTCTAAGGGCGCTTGACGATTATACTTTTCAGATAAAACTCCGCAAAAAGTTTCCGCAAATGATGTATGTCCTTGCGATGCACGTTTACGCCCCGATACCACGTGAGGCAGTGGATTATTGGCTCGGCACGGAAGATGATGGTAAGGGTGGCCGACGTCCTATACCTATAAATAAACGTGTGTGTGAGTTTCGCGATTACAGAATGGTTGTCGGAACCGGTCCTTATATGTTCAAAGAGTTTGTCAGGAAGAACCGAATTGTGCTGGTGCGGAATCCAGATTTTCGCAATCAGTATTATCCCACCGAAGGTGCACCGGGCGATAAGGAAAAAGGATTGCTTGCTGATGCGGGCAAGAAAGTACCGTTCATCGACGTAATAAGATACGATTACGTAGCAGAGTCGTACTCAGCCTGGATGCGGTTTTTGACCAGACAGACGGATAGCTGCGGTATTCCAAAGGAAGTTTTCAAATCGGTAATCACGCCAGGAAAAAAACTCGGGGAAAAATGGCGAAAGAAGGGGATAAGGTTATACACTTATTCACCGCCGGTGGTTTATTGGCTTGTCTTCAATATGGAAGACCCTATTGTCGGGGCGAGTAAAAGTCTCAGACAGGCGCTCTGCTTGGCGTACGATGTGGAAAACCATATCAAGATTCTTTATAACGGCAGAGGCAAAAGAGCTACCAATATCCTGCCAAGTTTGTTCAAGGAACATGATCTTGCAGGCCCCGGGCCTTATTATCGCCTCGATCTGCAAGCCGCCAGGAAAAAACTCGAGCAAGCCAAGAAGGAGTTGGCAAGGCAGGGTAAACTCGTTGACGGCAAGATTCCCCAACTACGGCTCGATTTGCCGGGCAACGATCGTGCTGCATACCGAATGGGTGAGTTTGCCCAACAGCAGTTCAGGAAACTTGGCATCGATTTGAAGGTAATCGGTAATGATTGGGCTACACTACAGGAAAAGGTGAATAATAAGCGATGCCAGATATACACGATGGGCTGGCATGCTGATTACCCTGATCCAGAAAATTTTCTCCAGTTGTTCTATAGCCCAAATATCGCAAAAGGAACTAACAATGCCAATTATTCTAATCCGGAATACGATAGACTTTATGAGAGGGCACGAGTGCTGCCAGATTGTCCTGAGCGACGACAATTATATGTAAAGATGGTAAGAATAATCAGCGAGGATTGCCCGGTACTTCTGTTAAGTGAACCGATTTCTTTCTTTCTAACATATAAATGGATGAAGAATATCAAGCCGCACCCTGTCGGGTATGGCTATACGAGGTTCAGACGTATAGATACTGTCCTGCGGAAGAAGATGGGCGGGAGGTGAGCGAGTAAGTGGCTGCTTTTGTCATCAGACGTATTATCCAGTCGATATTCACGATCTTCGGCGTGATGCTTTTGACGTTTGTGTTGTTTAGGTTAGTGGCTGGAGATGTATCGGCACAGTACGTCAATCCCCACCTTGGTAGAGAAGCAAGAATCACCTGGCTCGAAAGGCACGGACTTAACAAGCCGCTCATAGTCAATTCAAAGTATCCGTTCTGGAAGAAGAAGTTCTGGGACACGCAATTTTTCAATCACTTCGTCGATTCGATAACCTTCCGTGTACGAAGTTATCAGACTAATGAATTGCTTACTGATATCATCCTCAAGCGGGGGAAATACAGTTTAGCATTGACAGTGCCAATAATGGCGATTGGCTGGCTTCTGGCGATGGTGATTTCGTCAATAGTGGCGTACTATCGTGACAGCTGGATTGATCGCGTGGGGGTGTTTTTATCGGTGCTGGGGATGTGCATTCCGTACCTTGCATACATGATTATTGGTCAGTGGTTCATGTTCCAGGTTGCTCCTACTTCAGCATGGGGATTGGGGCATCGCTACAACATTTATGTACCTATAATGATTGCTGTCATAGCGGGGCTTGGTAGTTCTGTGAGGTTTTATCGAACCATTATTCTCGATGAGACCAACCGTGATTACGTCCGCACCGCTCTGGCTAAGGGGGTTCCTCTGACGGGTGTAATGTTCAAGCATATATTGAAAAACTGTATGCTTCCTATTTTGACATCCCTGGTGGTATATATTCCGTTTCTCATTATGGGAAGTTTGCTGCTTGAGCAGTTTTTTGGGATACCGGGCTTGGGGGACTTGATGTTGAGCAGCATAAATGCTCGCGATGTTCCCATCGTAAGTGGTTTGACGTTCCTTGTAGCAGTTTTGTACACCGGGGCACTGTTACTTACGGACATACTTTACGCTGTTTTCGATCCACGCATTAGGTTGCGTTGAGGGATAAGATAGGTGGAAGAAGTTTCTGAAGAAATCGTTGAAGAACAGCTCAAAGGCAAGACACCTAAGGTCGGCAGGAGTCTCTGGGCTGATGCCTATCATCGCCTCAAGCGGGATAAGGTGGCTGTGGTTTGCTTTGCCGTGATTGTCCTTTATGTAATCATTGCTATCATCTCTTCGTTTCTCTTTCCCAACTGGGCTGAAAATTATGATTATGAGCATGCTAATCTTCCGCCGTCCTGGGAACATCCGTTGGGTACTGATGATTTTGGTCGGAGCGTTCTTCAGGAAACAATGCTCGGTGCGCGGACATCGCTAACGGTGGGTGTGATGGCTAATATTATATCGGTTCCTTTGGGGATGTTGCTCGGTGCAATTGCAGGGTATTATGGTCGGTTCATCGACGATTTTATCGTCTGGCTTTATACTACCTTGGCAAGTGTGCCTGGGATAATTCGACTTATTGCGATAAAGTTTGCATTTCAAGATGTGGTACTCTTTGCCAACACGCCTTTTGAGATGGACTTGGGCGGTGGAATGAGCGGGATTTACATCGCCTTGGGCGTAATGAGCTGGGTTGGGACGTGTCGATTAGTACGGGCTGAGGTAATGAAGATACGTGAGCTGGATTATGTCTTGGCAGCTCAGGCTATTGGGACGCGTCGGATAGTTATACTCTTCCGCCACATCATGCCGAATCTATTGCACATCGGAATAATTCAATTTTCGCTGGGGATGGTCGGAGCGATAACGGCTGAGGTAATCTTGAGTTATTTAGGTCTTGGTGTCGGAACAGGGGTTCCCAGCTGGGGCGTGATGATCTCTGCTGCAAGAATGGATTTGGTGGTGGGCAGATGGTGGGAATTGTCATCGGCAGTGGGAGCAATGTTCATCATCATCCTGGCGTTGAATATCTTCGGCGATCGGCTTCGCGACGCCCTTGATCCGAGGTTGAGAACTGCATGAGTGAAAATGGGACAATTTTGAACGTTCGAAACTTACGAACACATTTTTTCACCGCACAGGGGCTCGTAAGGGCTGTTGATGGGGTGAGTTTTGCTATCGGCAAGAAACAGACCTTCGCATTGGTAGGTGAAAGCGGCTGTGGGAAATCGGTAACCGCTTTAAGCATAATGAGGCTCGTTCCTGATCCGCCCGGAAAAATCGTTGGTGGAGAGGTACTGCTGGAAGGACAACCCTTGACCCGACTTACCGAACGGCAAATGCGTGAAATTCGAGGCGGGCGAATTGCTATGGTCTTCCAGGAGCCGATGACGTCGCTCAATCCCGTATTTACCATTGGCAATCAGATACTTGAAGCCATTTATCTACATCAGAAATTATCTCGTCGTGAAGCGCGTGAACTTGCGATAGGGATGCTCAGGCAGGTTGGCATTCCGTCCCCTGCGCAGCGGCTTAAAGAATATCCACATCAACTTTCTGGCGGGATGAGGCAGCGAGTTATGCTCGCTATGGCGTTATCGTGCAATCCGGAACTTCTTATCGCCGATGAGCCGACCACCGCGCTTGACGTGACGATTCAAGCGCAGATTCTCGACCTGCTCAATCGCATCAAAGCTGAGCGGGCGTTGAGTGTGCTTCTTATCACGCACGATCTTGCCGTGGTAGCTGAGACTGCCGATGTTGTTGGTGTGATGTACGCCTCGAAAATCGTTGAAATCAGCGATGTAGAGACAATTTTTACAAGCCCGCTGCATCCATACATGCAAGGTTTATTGCGTTCAATTCCCCGACTTGGTGCCAGGAAAGAGCGGCTCGAGACCATCCCGGGCAATGTCCCGAACCCACTGGATTTTCCATCGGGATGTAAGTTTCATCCTCGTTGCCCGATAGGTAAAGATTTAGAGGTATGCAGGAGGGAAGAGCCGGAGTTGCGCGAAGTTGCACCTATGCACTGGGTTGCTTGCTGGAAATGTCCTGGTTATGAAGATGCCAAGCCGACCAATCCGTCTGATAAGCCGATTCCGTATAGAAGGACTGAATGATGATTGAGCAGGCGCGGGATGATTTGTTGGTCAAGGTTGAAGGTCTTCGAACGTGGTTTCCCGTTCGGGGCTGTCTTTTCAGAAAGCGTTATGTACGTGCGGTCGATGGTGTATCGTTGAGTATCCCACGCGGGAAGACCCTGGCAGTTGTCGGTGAGAGCGGTTCGGGCAAGACAACGCTCGGAAGGACAATTCTCGGACTTATTCAGCCTGTTGATGGTAAGGTCTTCTTTGACGGGATAGATATATTTTCCTTATCGCGGCGACAGATGCGACGGCTCCGTAGGCGAATGCAGATTATCTTCCAGGACCCTGTAAGTAGTCTCAATCCGCGTATGATTGTCGGCAGCATCATCGCTGAGCCGCTGAAAGTGCATCATATTTGCAGCACACGCCGGGAGCGAAACAAGAGAGTGGCTGAATTGCTGCTGCGCGTCGGGCTTGAACCATCTCACGCTGCAAGGTATCCACACGAGTTTTCAGGTGGTCAGCGCCAGCGAATTGGTATTGCCCGTGCTTTGGCATCCGAGCCTGATTTTATCGTCTGCGATGAGCCAGTAAGCGCTCTGGATGTGTCAATCCAGGCTCAGATTTTGAATCTTCTAAAGGACCTACAGAATGAGTACAATCTTACATATGTCTTGATTGCACACAATCTTGCGGTAGTCGAGCATTTTGCCGATATCGTTGCGGTGATGTATCTCGGTAAGATTGTGGAATTGGCTGATCGTGATGAATTGTACAGCAATCCCGTCCATCCTTATACGGCTTCGCTTTTGTCAGCCGTTCCTCGCCCCGAGCCTAATCGCAAGAGAACTCATGTAGTATTGACCGGTGAGATGCCTTCGCCGATAAATCCTCCCCCAGGCTGTGCATTTCATCCGCGATGTCCTCTGACCCGTCGGATAGCTGCTGGATTATCTGCTGATGAAACTACAGAAGTTATCAGTCAGGGCGAGCGCATCAAAGTAATGAAAAGATGTGTCGAAGTATCCCCCTTGCTTGAACCAATGGTTGATAATCCACATCATTATCACGCTTGTCATTTTAAGAAAGCATGATTAACGGAGGGTATATCATTGATTGACGGAAAGGAGTTTTCGTAAAGACTCTGCCTTCTCTTCGTCAATAGTGCCTTTTTCTAATGCGACTTTAACTGTCCACTTCCCCAGCGTGCTATATATATCAGCGAGGTCTTTATCAGCAGCTAATACTTCTTTGAACTGCTTGGCGATGAGTTTTTCATCCCCTCGGGCGATTGGCCCGGTTAGCGCCTTGGCCGGGCCGTTCGCGAAGATGTTTTCCAATGTCGCACGGACCAGCGGTTCAAGGGCTGAGAGTGCGTCGGATGGATTGATCCCCGCTTTTTGGGCAGTAGTGATGGCGGCATCGAGAAGGGCGGTGAAGTAATTGCACGCCATTACTGCCGAAGCGTGGTAGAGCAGTTTTCCTTCGGGATTGTTGATTCTTACTGGTTTGGCACCGATGGCCGAGGAGAATTTCTCGAGTACTTTCACAGCCACGTCGTCGCCTTCACAGAAGCAATATGCTCCGGGCAGCCTTTCAAGCCCGGCTTCGACATTGGGAAAGGTCTGAAGCGGGTGCATCGAACCGATGTGTACATGACAAAGTTCCCTCGCCGACGAGAGTATTTCCGACGAAAGGGCACCTGAACAATGGGCTACCACCGCACCGGCTGAAAATCGCTTCTGCTGGGCCAATTGTTGACAGACTGATTCGATTGCGTCATCGCTTACCGTTAGGAAAACTAACGTTCCAAGCGGTGTGATTTCCTCCAGGCTTCCCGTGGCGATGGGTTGATTGATAGCATCGGCAGCGGCTTTTGCCTTTTTAGGGTCTCTGGCAGCAATCCCTCCAATACGATAACCTGCCTTATCAGCCAATATCGCCAATGTCTTACCAACCACCCCTGGACCGACAATCACTATTACAGGTTTATCTTCCATAACTCGCTCCAGAAGAATCTTGACGAATGAAGAATATCAGCCTACAGGCTCAATTCCAAGCTGTCAATTTTGACGGGTTCGCTATTGCAAGTTAATACATGCTTATCAGGCGATGGAATAAAGTCCTGTGTAATAATAGTAAAAATCCTCGAAAATATCCTTCTCAGCAGCAATTTGCTTATTTGCTCCGTTGATCTCGAGCGATAAAATCAAAATATCGCTGTATTCAATAACTCCATAATGATTGGGTTGCCTCATCCGACTGGCATTGATAGTATTGTAAACGAACGCAATTTTCTTCGTTGGATATGTATCTATCAGAAAGATAACGGGAGCAAAAAGATGGCACTGGAGAAGAAAATCACGATAGCGGATTTAAGGAAGCACAAATCAGCGGGGGAAAAGTTTGCGATGCTCACCTGCTACGATGCCACAATGGCAAGATTGCAGCAAGCAGCAGGGGTGGAGGTTATCCTCGTTGGAGATAGCCTGGCTGGTCCTGTGCTGGGTCTGCCCGATACCATAGGCGTATCGCTTGATATATCGGTTGCATTGACAGCGGCAGTAAGACGTGGGGCACCGTTGGCGTATCTGGTGGCTGATATGCCTTACCTTACCTATACCAATCCTGATCAAGCAATTGCTAACGCAGGTAGATACGTCGTCGAGGCACGGGCAGATTGCGTAAAGGTCGAGTGTGATCGTCGTCTCCTTGAGATAATCCGTGCGATGGCAACAGCCGGCATACCGGTGATGCCTCATCTTGGCCTGACGCCCCAACGGGTCGGACAGATCGGTGGATACAAGGTAGCAGGGAAGACGGCGGAGATGGCTATCGAATTGATTGAAACAGCTGAAATGATGGTTGAAGCAGGTGCCACTGCCTTACTACTCGAAGCCGTTCCACCCGAACCGGCGGAGATACTCACAAAGCGGGTTGATGTACCGGTAATCGGCTGTGGTGCTGGACCTGGATGCGACGGTTTTGTCGTCGTCACCCACGATATGATCGGTCTTACCGAAGGAAAGACTCCGAAGTTTGTCAAGAAGTATGCTGACCTTGCTACTCCTATGCAAAGGGCGTTCGAGCAATATGTCGAAGAATGTCGCAATGGCACCTATCCTGCCCCGGAACATGGGTATCCTATGAGTGATGAAGAAATCGCTGCCCTAAAACAATGGGCAGAGAAACAGAATGGAAAGTGAGCTAAAATAAATGAAAATGAACGAGTGCCAGTGGGTGAGGGTCATGCGATTGATAATAATGATTTGATGGTTGTGCAAATCACATGGTTTGGGAAATAGAATAAGGATAAAGTCAGTTCATCTCACGAAGACTCAGGTAAAACGATTTGTTTATCAGTAATTAGTAAATGTTCATCGAAAATTTGAACATAGAAAAACCAATCCCGTATAGACTATAAACGACGGATTATAACATCAGAGAAAGTGTTGGGTTGTAAAATAGTGTTTGAGTTGTGGAAAGTTGGTTGCACAGGGGACTCTTCTATTAAAGGAGATAAAAAATGAAAAGCGCCCGTGTTATTATTTCGTTGGCAGTAGTCGTTGCTATCGTAGCAGCAGGGGTTATTGTCGGTCCGGAACTCGTTGAGAAGGTCTCTTACTCAGTTGCTAAGGGTGCCAACGCTGCGGACCGTGAAGCGCTTGCGAAACTTTCCCAGCAAGAGCAACTCAGCAAGATGTTCCGCCTGGTTGCCCGGACGATTAAACCGTCCGTGGTCGTGGTGAAGGTCAAAAAGAGAGTTGCCCTTCCGGAGATGCCTGATTTAGAAGAGTTTTTCAAGCAGTTCGAGAATGATCCCTTCTTCGGCCCTCGGTTCAAGTTTTTCAGGCGACTTCCCAAACATAAACGCGAACGATTCTTCCTCCAGAGGGGTTTAGGTAGTGGAGTAATCGTTGATGCAAAGAATGGGTACATATTGACTAATTATCACGTTGTTGGCGGTGCTGATGAAGTCGAGGTGATCCTTCCCGATGGTCGGAAGTTTGACACCGAGTGGATTCGAGGCGATCCGCAAACGGACGTAGCCGTGGTGAAGATAAAGGCAAAACGACTCATCGCTGCCCCGCTGGGAGATAGTGATAAGATGCAAGTAGGTGATTGGGTCCTGGCTATCGGTGCACCAGAAGGCTTGCCTCAAACTGTAACTGCGGGGATTATCTCTGCAAAGGGCAGAAAGACGGGCATAAGAAGTTATGAAAACTTTATCCAGACCGATGCTGCCATCAATCACGGCAACAGTGGTGGTCCGCTGGTGAATCTGCGCGGCGAAGTTATCGGCATCAATACTGCAATCGTTACCCGAAGCGGTGCGAATGAAGGGATCGGATTGGCAATCCCTTCCAATATGGCTAAGGAGGTGATGAAACAATTAATTGAGAAGGGCAAGGTAGTTCGCGGGTTCCTCGGCGTGACGATTCAGGATGTCGATGAAGAACTTGCAAAGAGTTTCAATCTGCCTGATACGCACGGAGCGCTTGTGACGCGGGTGCTAAAAGGTTCACCTGCAGATAAGGCTGGCATAAAAGAGGAAGACTTTATCGTAGAGGTTGATGGAAAAAAGGTAAAGGATGTTGACGACTTGCGGATTAAAGTTGCCAGACTCACCCCTGGCAGCAAGGTGAAAATTAAGGTTTACAGAAATGGTAAACCCAAGATTATTACCGTGAAGATAGGCACACAGCCTGCTGATATGGCTTCTCTATTCAAAAAGGGTCAAGAGAAAGTATCCCCGAAGGAATACGGTATTGAGGTTCAAACCCTCACAAGTGAATTAGCTGCCCGGTATGGGTACGATGAAGATACCAAGGGTGTGCTAATTCTCTCAGTTGCACCAGATAGCGATGCAGCCGAGAAAGGCATTACCCCCGGAATGGTGATTGATCGCGTAAACGGTAAGAATATCACCAATGTTGATGACTTTGCGGAGGCAATAGCAGCTGCCAAGGGTAAAAGCATTAGATTGAGGGTAATTTCCCCTGATGGTTCTCGGCGATATGTTGTAATCTCGCCAAAGTAGAATCACATCAGCATGGAATCAGAGAGGCTCACCGAGCAAATCGCTCGGTGAGCCTCTTTTTCGTTATTGCTTGCTTCTCGTAGGTAATTATTGTTTTTCTACTCCCGCAATCTTGGGAGATTCCTTTGGAGTGGTTTGTGCAATTTCCACCGATGCCCATATTCCCTTGCCGTCTGCCTGGGCTTTTTTCTGATAAAAGTCAAACAAATCGCTGTACTTATGGCGGTAGGTACTTGCTGATAATCCGTAGCCTTGCCTGATAATCTCAAGGTTTATAAACAGGTTGTCCGGCGCACGGTAAAGATACGCTACGGTGTACCCATTTTCGTCTTGTCTTGCGAGATTAGGATCATATTGCAGGTAAACGAACTCACCTGTTAAGAGGTTCTTGATGAACTTGCTACTTGAGGTTTCGATTTTTTCTTCCGTCTGATTAGTATAAATAGGGGTAACTCCAAGCAGCCTGACGCTTATCTTTTCGCCCTGGTTTGTCAGCACAATTGTGCAATCAGGTTTGATGCTGATAACCTTGTAAGCGGTGGACTTTTGCTCGGTATCGGTAGTTGTGATTGTAGTCGTGGTGGGGGTTGGGATTGAAGGTAATTCGCTAACGGTCTTTACTACTACAGCAGGTTCTTTGTAGATTATGGTTTCTCCTCTTTGGAGTACGACTTTCGGTCCGACTCTTCTAATCCAGACACGACGGTGGGGTGGTAGAGGACGCAATTTCGGTGGCAATAGTCGATGATGAGCCACTCGTCGATGATGAACCACCCCTCGATGATGGATCGCGGGCCTCCCTCTCGGTCTGGGTGGCGGGGCAGCTAATAGAAATCCACTAATAGCAGATAAACCTGCTATGATTGCCACTGCGGTGAAATGCTTGGATTTGATAATCTTGCTCATCTCTACTCCTCCTTTTACAAGTCCCTTTCCTGGCCAATTGAAAAACAAACTAAAATTAACTTTTATATAATTGCACCTCGGCGTTTTATCTTGACTACTTTAGTGGTATATTTTTTATATGTAGGTTGCATAGTTTCGTTATTTGATAAATGTAAAGGAACATTTCCGATGAACGTGGCAATTCAAGTAGCAGGTGAGGATTTCTCTTCCATCGCGCGTGAACTGACCCGCTGGATTGATGGGGTTCTTGGGCGAGATTACCACCGTTATCATTCAGGTCAGACGTGGAGCCCGTCGATTAATCTCTATGAAGATAGTTCTTGCTATTACCTCGTAGCAGACCTTGCAGGAATGGAGGCAGAGGGTATCGAGTTGCTCATAGAGAACAGACGTTTGATACTTCGCGGCGTGCGTCCTGGCCCGATACCCCCAGCATCAGTGGCGGAACGGAGCGAAGGTAAGGTAGCATTTCGGCTCCACCATATGGAAATCGACAATGGGCCTTTTCATCGAACGATAGAATTGCCTGCCTCGGTTGACAGCGACCGCGTCGAAGCAAAATACCGTAATGGCTTCCTCTGGGTAATAATGCCCAAAAAATAAACGAAGGCTACTATCGATAGAGCGAAGATGGCAGAGGAAAACCAACCAAACCGACGATAATCGTTCCGGAAGGGAAATCTTCGGTCATCAAGCCGGGAACACCCAGCCAGGAACAGCCTCAAGGTAATCAGCAGCAGATAAGCATACCTGAGATATCTGCCGTTTTGCCAATTCGCAATACTGTGGTCTTCCCCGGTACGATGATGCCACTGGTGATAGGCAGGGCAAAGTCGCGAAAATTAATTGAGGATGTGTTGCCTGATCAACGTGTAATCGTGCTGGTTGCCCAAAAGGACGCAAGTGTCGAAAACCCCACACCTGATGACCTTTATCAGCATGGTACAGCCGTGGTGATACTCAAATTGCTTCGCACTTCTGAAGAAGCCCAGACTATTGTCGTCCATGGATTGGTCCGCGTCCGCATCGAGGAATATGTTCAGACTGAACCTTACTTCCGTGCAAGGATTACTCCCCTTGAAGAACAAGTTCCAGAAGGTAAGGAAATCGAAGCCCGGCTAATCGATGTCCGTCAAAAGGCATTGAGAATTGTTCAACTTTCTCCCAATATCCCCGACGAGGCACAGA
Source organism: Planctomycetota bacterium (assembly GCA_021160865.1). Lineage (GTDB taxonomy): Bacteria > Planctomycetota > Phycisphaerae > SM23-33 > SM23-33 > JAGHBS01. Next base: position 13,759 of record JAGHBS010000126.1, read on the forward strand.
TGGTCATCAATAGTATAGATCAGCCCGGCGCCCTTGCCGATTTTCTGGCTGCTAACCTCGTTTCGGATGTTGCGGTCAAGCAGGAATTGCTTGCAGAAACCAACGTTCTAAAGCGGCTCGAACGGCTCGAAAAGATACTGTATCACCAGGTTGAAGTGCTCGAACTCAGCGGGCAACTGCAGGAAAAGGTACGCGAAAGCATCGATAAGGCTCAGCGGGAGTATTTTCTTCGAGAGCAACTCAAAGCCATCAAAAAAGAACTGGGGCAAATTGATGAACAATCCGCTGATATCGAGGAACTTACCAAAAAGGTCAACGAATCGGGAATGAGTGAGTCGGTAAAGTCCGAGTGCTTTCGTCAGATTCGCCGATTGGAAACGATTCCACCTGCCAGTCCGGAATATTCAGTCATTCGGACGTACCTGGAAGTGATGACGGAACTCCCGTGGAATAAATATACCGAGGATAACCTCGATATCCGACGGGCAAAGCGAATACTTGATGAGGATCATTACAATCTCGACAAGGTCAAGAAGCGCATATTGGAGTATCTTGCTGTTAGGCGGTTAGCGCCTGATTCGCATGGTCCGATTTTATGTTTTGTCGGTCCGCCTGGCGTAGGGAAGACTTCGCTGGGGATGTCGATTGCAAGAGCATTGGGACGGAAGTTTATCCGCATGAGCCTGGGCGGCTTGAGAGACGAAGCCGAACTCCGCGGACATAGACGAACTTATATCGGTGCAATGCCCGGAAGAATCATTCAGGAAATTCGTAAAGCCGGCTCGGCAAATCCGGTCTTCATGCTCGATGAACTTGATAAGGTGGGTATGGATTTCCGTGGCGATCCAACTTCAGCCCTGCTGGAAATACTTGATCCAGCCCAGAACTTCAGTTTCCAGGACCACTATCTCAATGTGCCGTTCGACCTATCGAAGGTGATGTTTATTGGGACAGCTAACGTCATTTCAACGATTTCACCGGCATTGCGAGATAGGATGGAAATAATCAATCTATCGGGATATACCACGCTGGAGAAGAAGCACATCGCCCAGAGGCATCTTGTACCACGACAATTAAAGGAGAATGGCCTATCGGAAGGGGCGATCGAGTTTACCGATGAGGCATTAGAGTATATCATCGCTCATTATACCCGCGAGGCAGGCGTTCGTGAACTTGAGCGCCAGATCGGGGCAATTTGCAGGGCAATTGCAGTAAAGGTTGCAGCGAAGGTAGGTAAGTCTTCGGCAAAGAAGCAGGTGAAGAAGGTAAAGGTTGAACCCAAGGATGTCAGGCGATATCTTGGTCCAATAATTTACGAAAATGAAGTTGCACAGAGAACTTCTGTCCCAGGTGTGGCAACAGGGTTGGCTTACACTGCTGCGGGAGGTGAGATAATTTTTATTGAGGCGACATCTTATCCTGGAAAGGGTCAGTTAATACTGACCGGACAGATTGGCGACGTGATGAAGGAATCTGCTCGAACGGCTTTGAGTTTAGTAATGAGCAGGGCTGGGAAACTTGGAATTGATGAAGATAGGTTTCAGAAGATAGACATTCATATACACGTTCCTGCCGGTGCGGTTCCCAAGGATGGTCCAAGCGCAGGAGTTGCGATGGCTACCTCAATTGCATCGATGATGCTGGAACGTTCCGTCAGGCCTGACGTCGCGATGACCGGGGAGATTACGCTTCGTGGATTAGTCTTACCGGTAGGCGCAATTAAGGAAAAGGTCCTTGCTGCTGCCCAAGCAGGGATAAAGACGGTAATTCTGCCTGCACGGAATCGAAAGGATATTACCGATGTGCCGTCTGATGTTCGCAAGCAGCTCAAGTTGGTTTTCTCTAAGACGATAGATGATGTGTTGAGGAACGCACTGGTTGATTCTGATGGTAAGGTGCGAAAGAGTAAGAATAAAAGGCAGTAATGTTAGGATTTGTTGCGTAGGTTATGTGAAATTTTGATACAATGCTTGCAAGGCGATTGGTATCTGTTGATAATAAGGGATAAGGATAAACTTGTTAGGAGAATAAGCATGTTGAATTCATCGAGAAGGTATGGACTGGGTAGGTTTGCTCGTGGTGCTTCGACGACGGAAATTGCAATCGTATCTGTTCTGGTGGGTCTTATTGTCTTTGCACTGGTAATGACTATCCGTGATGCAATTGGTGGTAGGAGCGGATACAAATACAAGCCGCCGACTGAGTACCGCGTGCACTGCATGGCTTGTGGTGCTGAGTGGATGGTCAAGCCTAAAGACATTTCGAAGTACCAAAGAGAAGGCATGGGAGAATTTTCCAAAAGCGGTGAGTACCGGCCTCGTGGCGGAGACTGCCCGAAGTGCGGTGCTAAGGGTACCGTTTTCGTCATGATTCAATGTCCTAATTGTGGCAAGTACTATCTACCTGCAAGGGTAAAGGACCCTGCTGGATTTGCTGAAGGAAAGGTCCGCGACGTTTGTCCTTATTGTGGCACCGACTTGAAGAAGTGGTGGAAGAAGCACCTCAAGAGATGAGCGGCCTGCCTCATTATCGACTATCAAACGATTACAGATACTATCTGAACGAATAGAAAGCGTTGACTAATCTAATGCACCTACATGGGCATGAGATAGCGTTTGTCCGCTTTCTGTTGTAGGTAATCGAATGCTTAATGGATCGCCGAACAAAAATTTGTATTTGGATAATTGTTCTGGGGCTGGTAAACTTTCTGGTATTCACGATGGCGTACATGATAATCGGTGGTGATGCGATGAAGGGGGATATTCGCGTAGAAATCACCGATCAGGGCCAAAGAATTTTGCATTATTTTCTTGTCGGCGAAGGAAGAGGCAGACGATTTGAGGTTTCCAGGGGGGTATGGATATATTCTGCGATACATAGTATAAGTCTTTGGATTACTATGGGGGCGGTTATGCTTAGTATGCTAACATTAGCCAAGGACCGTATTGTTGCATCCATGCGAACCAGCATCATTCGCGGAAGAACCTTTATTACGGTTTTAGCCACACTGGTAACGCTCATATCAGTTGTCTTTACCATTTGGTTCGTTGCATACATGATTCGCCAGTTAGTTCATCCTGCACCGCTTGGTGTATCATGACCAGTCAAGTTGCTCATCTTCTATCAGCCGATGGACCAATTGCTTCGGCAATGCCTTCGTATGAGTCCCGGCCGGAACAATTAGCAATGGCTCAAGCCGTCGAGTCAGCATTTGCCGATGGTAGTCACCTATTAGTTGAAGCCGGTACAGGAGTAGGTAAAACCTTTGCCTACCTTATACCAGCAATTCTGGAGATTCAAAAAGGGCGACGGGTTATTATTGCCACATACACCATTGCCCTTCAAGAGCAACTTATCACCAAGGATATCCCATTCTTGCAGGATTGCTTGGACTTCTCATTTCGGGTGGTTTTGGCTAAGGGTAGGAATAATTATTTGTGCCTTCGCCGGCTTGACCTTGCCCGACGACGTGCAGAAAAGATTTTTTCAGCCAGGCGCGATCAGGTCCATCTTGAAAAGATTGCTCAATGGAGTGCAGCTACAAAGTGCGCATCACGACAGGATATTACCTTTTCAATCTCAGATTCTCTCTGGAGGCGGATTCGTGCTGAGTCTGATGCTTGCCTTGGTAAAAAATGCAGATGGTATCATCAATGCCCATTTCAGACAGCACGTCGGAAAATCCACAAGGCAGATATGGTGGTGGTAAATCACGCATTGTTATTTTCAGACCTATCCCTTCGCGGAGCAGGGATTGAGCCACCCCGATATACCACTTCCGACTTACTCGGCCAATATGATTTACTGGTTATTGACGAAGCTCATATGATTGAATCAGTGGCTTCAGAACATTTTGGTAAGTCTATAACAAGCGGAGCAATCCAAAGCGTGCTTCGTGAATTGTATAACCCCAGGACGAAGCGGGGACTATTGACGTTGATAGGTGATATGGATGCAATCGCTATGGTTCGTTCCGTCAGTAAGGCGGCTGATATGTTTTTCAGTTCCCTCGCTAATGATAGCGTGGATGGTATCGCTCCGAATGGCAGAATATATAAACCCTATGCTGTTGACGACATTCTTTCACCAGAACTTATCAGACTAGCTAATGAATTGAAGCGAATAAGACAGGAACGAGACGATGTTAATGAGAGGCTTGAATTGCAGGGATATGAGCGAGCCCTGCATGAACGGGCAGAGACAATAGCAAAGTTAATAGGACAAAGGTATCCTGAATCAGCCTACTGGCGAACGATAGTTTCAAGGGACGCAGATCGTGCAGCCAGCCGTGATAGTAAAACTGTTATTCTTGCCTGTGCCCCGATAAGAGTTTCGGAGATACTTAAACGATGCCTATTTGATGCGGTGAGGTCTGTTATTTTGACCTCTGCGACACTTAGCAATGCTCGCAAGGGGGTTAGCGGATTTGAATACATTCGCAATCGTCTTGGCCTTGAGGATGCTCGTGAACTTCGGCTTGATAGCCCGTTCGATTATCGTCGCCAATCGCGTCTTTACATCGAAACTACCCTTGGCAATCCGAATGAGTTAGACGAATTTGTGCCGCGGGCATGCAGGGCTATCGAATATTATGTTTCTTTGACGAAGGGGAGGTGTTTTGTTTTATTCACGTCGTACAAGATGCTTCAAGCTGTAGCAGAAGGTCTCCTTCCCTTTGCCCAGCGGGAGGGATATACGTTGCTTATTCAGGGAGGACCTTTACCACGATCTGCCATGCTTGCCAGATTCCGCCGGGGTCGAAAGTGCATTCTTTTGGGGACTGATAGTTTCTGGCAGGGAGTGGATGTGGCTGGCGAGGCACTTTCAAACGTCATTATCGCCAAGTTGCCCTTTGCCGTGCCTGATTCACCACTAATCGAAGCAAGGTTAGAAGCCATCCGAGCCGAGGGTGGTGATCCTTTCAGAGACTACCAATTGCCTAACGCCATCATTCGTTTTAAACAAGGTTTTGGCAGGCTTGTACGCTCAAGTAAAGATCACGGTTTTGTCGTCTGTCTTGATCATCGTATAGTATCAATGCCCTATGGTAGGGATTTTCTTGAAGCATTACCTGATACCGAAATCATTTACGACGCATCGCTTTCTAATAAGATGAGTATGCATGAAAGCAGGTATGGCTCGCAGGACATCTACCCACGAGCCATACCACAGGACGATTTCGATTGATACTCTTGACACCTCGGTTGCGGAAGGCAAATAAGCACTTCCGCGGAGGTATTATCCTATTTTCATCCTTCGCCTTCGTCGGATAATTAACCCTACGGCGCCGAGGTTCAAAATCATCAGTGTTGCTGGTTCGGGTATTGGTGAGCCCGGGATTATCATGTCTTGCTTACAATCGCTGTGTAGAACTAACATGTCCCATTGAGTTTGATAGCTATCCGGCAAGGTTGATAGCAGGTCATTGGCAGCCTGGGCAACAGCTTCGTTCCCGGTGATGCTGAGATAGCCATCCGTTACATCGAAGTTATCAGATGTTTCGAAGATAACTTCCCAGATGGCGACGCCCAGAGCTGCTGCATCGATGTTGTCCTGCACATCTTCGGAGTAGGTCTCGAACAGGAACGCTACCAGATCGCCATTATTCAGGCTCTCAATGGGCAGTTCGGTTACCTCACCGCTGCCGGCATAATGGTAAATATCAACGCAGTACGAGGCGTAATCAGTACCTTCGTAGCTAATAAGATACTGACCAGCCGATACTCGACAACCATCTGCCGGGCTACCAGCGGCGTGCAAAGTTACTTTTGAGTGTAATCCTATGCCCTTGTACGTCATGATACTTGCCGAAGCAACATGACATCCCATCACCAAAATTACCACGACCGCAACTGTCATCATACTCTTTCGGATCATTTTCCTGCCTCCTTTCTGGGCTTTGGGTAAGTTCCGGACCGATACGCATCGGCCGAAATCTTTACCCATGATCTTTTTGATCTACCTCTCTTTTGTGACCGTTAGCTAAACCTAACTTGAACTTTGATTGTTGTATGCATTACTGCGTATTTGATGCTATGCAAAGTCCGTTAGCTATTTGTTGTCGCAGAATGTGAATCGTGTGCGTGCAGCTCAAAAGCGGTGAATTCTACAATGCTTGCGAGTATTCCTCCGCTGTTGATGGGTACTATTAAGATGTCAATTTCAATATACGACATAGATTCTCGCCTGGCAAATAAAACTTCATTTTTCTTATATCTGTGATTGCCCATTTCAATCGCCAATACACTTTGAAAATCAGCTATGGTTGATAATCGTTTTCCGGTGTAGCGGCGGCACTATGAGGATGCTTTCCAATGCTAATAATAAGATTGTAGTTGGCTCGGGTATTTCAGTGCCGATTGAGAAATCCATGTTCGGCGTGATGCCGGCTGGTGGAATTTCTAAATCTTTCCACGCTTCCTGTTCGTAGATTGACCATTGCGCATTACCTTTGCAGAAATCGCGCGGATATGGATATGGTGTCAGCGATAGGGATGTTAACCAGCCAAAATTTGTTGTATCAGGTTCAACTGGCAGGGCAGTTATACTAATCCAGTATTTCTCTCCTTCTTTTAAGAAGCAATTACTCTCGATGGGCATGTCTATTTGAAAGATATCCGCTTTGTTAGGATGATAATCTCCGGTGAGGGGGTCAAAGTACCAATGAAATAGCCCTTCATTTTTGTCGATGCGTCTTATGATGGGGTTTTCTACGAAGGTTTCCCACAATTTATTACCGGGTTTGCCGCTGGCATCGTTCATAATGCCGATATGAATTGCTTTAAACTTCCCGATCTTATTGTTTTCCCACGATCCTTTGATTAGTACGTTGCTTAGCAAACCATCTTCTTTAACGGTGAAATCATCAGCAATTGATATAGGTAAAGATGTCTTCACTGATGTCATCCATGGGAATGGTTTTACCGGTGGAAGCGGCGGTACAATCGGCTTGGCATAGGCGATTGAGCCTGACAGTAAAACTATTCCCACCAGAAGGCTCGATCTCCACTTATACATAAGTCCTTTCCTCCGATTACCTCCTGAATAATTGAGCGATGAATCTGGCTACATTTATAGTTCGATTGCTTGCTACGAATGCAATTTACGATTTGTTTGTTGCTATGGCAAATCAGTCATATTGTTTTTGCCATTGGGATTTTTATGGAGATATTTACCAGGATGCGGATTGGAGAGGGTGATTAAAATTTCCTGTTGCATGAGGACTTTAGACGGCGAAACGAGTATCCTTGCGCCAGACCGGCTGACGAGGGATGTTCAGAGACTCTCTGTAGCATTAAGGACTTTGGTCCAGCCCTTATGGTTTATCCAGCAGAGGTTGGGAGGATGCTTATCGATAGTATCTGATTATTTTTGAAGTACTTTTCTAATGGCTTTGATGTGCGCAGGGGTAGTGCCGCAGCAGCCTCCGATAAAGTCGGCACCAGCTGCAACAATTCCTGGAACGTATGAAGCAAACTCTTCAGGACCCATTGGGAAGATAGTCTTGCCCTCGCGAAGAATGGGAATTCCTGCATTGGGTTTAATCCATATGAGTAATCGATTATTGGTGTCTTGCTGACGTTTGCTTATTGCCTGGTGAAGCATCTTTGCAAGTTTGGCATAGTTTTCAGGACCTGTGCCGCAATTTGCCCCGACAGCATCAGCGCCAGCATCGATAGCAGCAGATACCAGATCCTCAGGAGTGTTTCCCATCATCGTGGAGGTTTTTTCAGGTCCTGAATCAAACGTCATGGAAACAATTACGGGTAAGTTGGTGCTTTCTTTAGCTGCTCTTAGGGCGAGGATAAGTTCGTCTAATTGTGCGAAGGTTTCGCAAAGGATAGCCTGGACGCCGCCTTCTTCCAGGGCAGATGCCTGAGAGGCGAAAGAGGATTGAATCTCTTCCGGTGATATTTCACCCATCATCACAATCTTTCCCGTCGGTCCCATCGAGCCGAAAACCGCAGCTGAATCGCCTGCTACCTTCTTGCTTATCTGGGCACCCTTTCGGGCTAAAAGGTCAGCTGAATCAGCTAAACCGAATTGTTCCAGTGCCAATCGGATTGACCGAAACGTATTGGTGAGGATAATCTCCGAGCCGGCTTCAATATAACTACGAGCGACCGCTTCAACGGCAGCAGGGTTTTCAATGTTCCATGCATCGGGGCATGCCCCTGTCGGTAATCCGTGAGCCTGAAGTTCGGTACCCCATGCACCATCACTAACGGTGACCTTTCCACGATATTTATCCAGGTTTTCACTCATCGTTCACTGTGCCTTAGATAGGTTTACATGCCCGCAATAGGGTATCGGGGTTTATAACATAGTAAGCAGGTAATTTCCAACTTTATATTGGGGTCAAATTTTGGAGGATTTTTGGTTCGAACGGTAGGAGAGAAGGGTGGGGTGAGGTTTTTAGAAAATTTCCTGAGAAATTTTCTTGACATCAATCTGGATTACTTATACTTTTTGCAAAATGTAAAAAGTATTACAAATCGGGTGTTCAAGATCATGAAAAAACAGGGGATAAAGCAAATCGTTTCAAAGCGGTACATGCCGGCGAATAAGAGCCTTTACTCAGCAAGGAAAATCCCGCCAAAACTATATCGAATTGGGGAAATCGTTCAGTATTCAGGTTTGTCCCGACAAACCATACACAATTACACCACCATGGGCTTGATTACCGAGGTGTGCAGATCCTCCGGGGGACATCGCCTTTATGATGAAACCGTTTTCGCTCGGCTTGACCTGATAGAACAGCTAAAGCGCCGCAATAAATCAATGCGGGAAATACGAAAATATTTCGATGAAATGGATAAAGGCCGGTAATGGTAATGGGAGAGATGAAAATCCACAAAGCGAATGATATAACTTCTTTGAATAGAGGAAGATATGTTAACGACCAAAATTTTCGGGCTGTTTTCGATGGTAGAAAGCAATTTTTCACTTGCAGGTTATGGTAGAATAGGCAAAATACATAGAAAAAATAATATAAGGAAAATAAACAAAATTGCCGAAATTAATATTCTGTCATGTGTACGGTTTGGCAAAGAGCGTTTCTACACATCGTTTCTTAGCATGGCAGATACCTATCGAAGTATTGATTGCAAGGATTGTTGATGGATTGTTGTGAAAGAGAAGGTCAAGGATGACATTTCAAAGGAGTGAACTATGGCTACGGTAACAGCGGCGGTTGATGACGAGGTGGTCCAGGGATGGTGGAAAGAATACACCAAGACCCATAGCGAGGAAATTCGAAATCGTCTCATTGAGCATTATCTTCCTCTGGTTCGCTACACAGCGGAGCGACTTTATGCTCGGTTGCCCGATGAGGTCGAACTCGACGATCTTATATCAGCAGGGACCTTTGGCCTGATAGATGCAATCAGTGCCTTTGATATCAACCGGGGTGTGAAGTTTGAGACGTACTGTTCTCAGCGAATTCGCGGGGCAATTCTGGACGAGCTGCGAAGTATGGATTGGGTTCCACGGCTTGTACGGAGCCGATCGCATAAGGTAGCCGAGGCAAGGAATGCCTTGGAGATGGAACTTGGCAGAAAGCCGACGGATCGCGAATTGGCTAAGAAGATGAAAGTATCAACAAAGGAGTTTCAAAAGCTCCAGCGTGATGCCCGTACCACTAATGTGGTTAGCCTATCGCGAAAATGGTTCGAGAGCGATTCCAACAAAGATGTTCGCGAAATAGACGTCCTGGAAGACAAACGGAGTGAAAATCCATTCGAACGTTTCCAGCAAAAGGATATAAAAGAATGGATTACTCGCGGACTAAGTAGGGCAGAAAGGCTTATCATAATTCTTTATTACTTTGAAGGGATGACGATGAAGGAGATAGGCCAGACGCTGGATTTATCGGAATCGCGCGTCTCGCAGATGCATTCAGCCATTCTCGAACGTCTCAAGCAGCATTTGAGCGAAAATCGGCAAGGAGACAATGGTTTGTAAGGTCGGGTGTTAGACCACCCCTCGTCGGTAGATTGGATACAAGGTATTCTTATCAGAGACTTCGACCTTGTCGGGGGTTTGTTGAAGTTCGTTGTTGCTCTTCGGAATACAGGTATTCATTTCGCGCAATTAGGCGCTTTGTCTCACGGTTTCGCCGAAATTCACTAATATTTCCCGCATCTTTACAATAAAGTGGCATATTGTGCGTTTTTAATCTAAAATCTCCTAACGAACGATGAAACAATTATGAACGTTTTCGTGTTTTCGTAAGGTCTGGAGCATTGTCGAGATGTCTGGTCTGGAAGAAGCTGCCTCCCGGAGGGTGTTTTTATCGGTGAGGCATTGTTTATCTTTTCTGCTGCTATTGGGGTTTACGGCATCGGGTTGTAGCCCTGCACAGTATGCCCAACAAGCAGATCGTTCTGCAGGCAAGGTGATCTCCTGGGGGCAGGAATCCGCCTTGGGCAAGTCTGAGTCGTTCGACGTGAGGTATCATCCGCTTACTTGCGAGGATCGCAACGATCCGGGGGTAATCCTAATCGGCAAAAAGAGAATACCGATAGGAACAGGTCCGAAGCAATCGCTCACACCTGCAGAATGTCTTGAGATTGCCTTTCGCAACAGCAGGGAGCTTCAGTTGCAGAAGGAGGATCTATTTAAATCGGCTTTGGCCTTAGCCAATGCACGAAGGGGCTGGAATTTCCCCTTGCTTACCGGGGACTTGACCGGTTCGGTTGAGCGGGGCAGGCAGGAAGGAACGACCGGCTGGGAAAACTCGGCCGATGCGGAATTGGGGCTATCAGCCCTGCAAAAACTCCGCGGGGGGGCTCAAATCAGTCTGGCTACCACGATAAGTTTGGCATCAGACCTGCTTGGAGCAGATAGCACTACAATAGGTTCGCTGATAGAGGCAAATCTCACCCAGCCGCTCTTGCGGGGGGCATGGCGGGACCTGGCGTACGAAGACCAGTACCGACTTGAACGCGATTTCGTAATAAGCGTTTTCAAGTACAAGCGATTCATCGAGACGTTCGCTGCCGAGGTTCTTACGAGTTATTACAAGGTGCTTCAGAAACGCGACCGCTTGAAGAATGAGCAAGCCAATATCAAACGTCTTACCGAGACGCTGGCATTGACCCGGCTGCTGGTACAGGGAGGCCAGGTCTCGCGGATACAGCAGGATCAAGCCGAGCAAAATCTGCTCGAAGCCCGCGTACGCTACCAGCAGAGCCAGCAAAGTTACCGTAATGCGCTCGACGAGTTCAAGATGACGATCGGCCTGCCTGTTGGGGCGATGATAGAACTGGATTATCCCGATACGCTGATCAAGTTGAACAAGGCCGGTCCGGCTCCGATTCCCTTCAAGGAAGACGAGGCGATCCAAATCGCCTTTTCATCGCGTCCTGATGTGCTTGAGGAAAAGGCGGCAGTTCGTGATTCGGCCAAGGATGTGGAAATCGCTGCCGATGCCTTCTTGCCGCAACTCGATGTCGTTCTGGGATACAGTGCCCCCGGCGGCAGGAGAAAACGTGATTTCTGGAACGTCCAGTTTCATCGTCATACGCGTCTTGCAGGGGTTAATTTCGAGTACGATTTGGACCAGACGGACAATCGCGATGCTTACAGGAACGCCATCATCGCGTATAACAAGGCAAGACGCGACTGGGAAGAATTGTGCGACCGTGTACGCCTGGAGGTGCGACAGTCGTACCGCCTGTTGATTCAATCACGCAAGAGTTATGAATTGCAACTCCGCAACGTCAAGATTGCCTTGCGTCGCAGAAAGTTGGCTGCTCTACAGCAGAAGGAAGGTCAAGCATCAGCCCGTGATGTTCTCGAAGCCGAAGAGGCGCTCAGATCGGCACAGAACGGCTTGACCAGTGCGTTAATCGATTACACCACCACGCGATTGAAGTTCTTGGCCTCGCTGGGCATGCTTGAGGTGGACGAGAAAGGCTTTATACATGAACGAAAAGAACCGCTCACTTACGGGCGAATCGAGCAGCAATACCGTTGTGGAATCCCGGAGCAGAAAGATGACAGGTTGGATTCGCAATAGGTGGTTCAGAGTAGCGGTTTTGCCGACCTTGCTGGTGGGTATCATCGTCCTGGTGGTGCTCTGGAAGGTATCGGCTTCTTCATCGATTTCAATACATGGGCCTTCGACTGTGGTCGTCAGGGGGCCTTTGGTTGTGTCGATCACCGAGGCAGGGGAGCTGGAGGCCGCCAGGAAGACGGTAATTTCGAATGAACTGCGATGGCCGGTGATAATCAAGAGCGTCGTGCCGGAAGGTACAATCGTCAAGCCAGGGCAGGTTATCATACAGTTCGAGTGCAAGGAACTCACCGAGGCCATTGAGCGGCAGAAAATTGCACTTACCAACGCGCAGAATGATTACACCCAGGCAAGTGAGAATTTGGCCTTGTTGAAGGAAGAGACCGCCAACATGGTCCGCAAGGCCGAGCAGGCAGTACTCAATGCCCAGGAGAACCTTCGCCGGTACGAAGAGGGCGAATGGCCGGTGAGAAGGGGCGAGGCTCAAAGTGCAATCCAGATCGCCCAGCGCGACCTTACTCTTGCCCAGGCCAGACTTGATTTCAAGCTGAAGGTCAATAAGGACCCGGAATTGAACAGCCCATACAGCGCCAACGAGATCGAGGCGGACAAGTTAGCCGTTGCGAGACTTAAACTCGCCCTTGAAAAGGCGATATCCGAACAGGAGATGTTAATAAAGTATGATCACCCCCGCCAGCTTCGATCGCTCCGAACCGCATTGAGCGATGCGCAACTCGAACTCAAGCGTGCCAAGCTCGAAGCGCGGACCAAGCTGCGAATCGCCCAGACAAAGGCTCAGACTGCCAAGGCTACCCTGGATATGCAGAAGGCCAAACTCGACGATCTGCTCGAGCAGTACCGCAAGTTGGTAGTCAAGGCCGACAGGGGAGGATTGGTAGTCTACCGTACCAGTAGTAATCCCTGGCGCCAGGCAGAGGTGACCGTTGAGGTCGGCCAGAAGATTAACCCTCGCCAACGGCTTATGATAATACCCGATTTGTCGTCGCTTGAAATCAAGACGCGCGTATACGAAGCGATGATTAATCAGATACAGGAAGGGATGAAGTCTCCCCAGGGCATCAAGGCCTATATACGATTGGACGCCAGACCCGATTTGAAACTCACCGGTAAGGTCTGGAGGGTAGCGCCACTACCCGATACCCAGCATCGTTGGTTGAATCCGGGCGTGAAGGTCTTCAGCGTGATTGTGAAGTTCGATAGGCAGGTTAAAGGGCTCAAACCCGGCATGACTGCACAGGTGGAGTTGGTACTCGCCCGTCTCGAGGATGTATTGTCTGTACCCATCGCGGCGGTATTTACCGAGCAGGACAAGACGTATTGTTGGCGGATTGTCGGAGGAAGGCTGGAAAAGGTCGAAGTGAAGGTCGGACGAATGAACGACCGGAGGGTGCAAATCGTTTCGGGTCTTAATCAGGGCGATAGAATCTTATTGTCTCCGCCGACTGTTTCTGCGGTGAAGGGTAAGCAGGTTGAACCAGCCAAACCTTCCCCGGCAGGCAGCGCCAGGCCTTTACGCAGGAACCGCGGCAGGAGACCTCGACGCAGAGGTACGTAATAACTGTGAGTTCGTTGGTCTTGATGGAAAATATCTGGAAGACCTACCAGTTGGGTTCGGTGGGCGTAACTGCACTTCGTGGAGTGGATATTCGCATTGAGCAAGGGGAATACGTCGCCGTGATGGGACCCAGCGGTTCTGGAAAGAGTACTCTGTTGAATCTGCTGGGTTGCCTGGACCGCCCGGAGAGAGGTAGTTATTACCTTGCCGGTCAGGATGTTTCCACGCTCGACGACGGGCAACTAAGCGAGATCAGAAATAAGAAGATCGGGTTTGTTTTTCAGAGTTTCAACCTCATTGCCCAGCTATCCATCGTTGAGAACATCGAGGTACCACTGTTTTACCAGGGCGTTCGACGACATCGAAGGCGCAAGCGGAGCATTGAACTGGCTGGCCTGGTCGGTCTGGGTGATCGACTGGAACACCATCCTGGCGAACTTTCCGGCGGGGAGCAGCAACGGGTGGCCATCGCAAGGGCACTGGCCAATGATCCCATGATACTGCTGGCTGATGAGCCGACCGGAAACCTCGACAGCAGCACTTCAGATGAAATCCTCGCTGTGTTCGATGAATTGCACCGCCAGGGCAGGACAATCGTAATGGTCACTCACGAACAAAGCGTAGCCCAGCACGCCCAGCGCTGCATTCACCTACGCGATGGGCTTGTTGAATCTGACGGTCCATGCGGTGGAGATCATGTTGACAGATGAGTTGGACGTTCAAAATTCTGGATATCCTTCGTCTCGGATTTCATAGTCTGGGCGTTCACAAGGTTCGTTCAGGATTGACGGCACTGGGGGTATTCATAGGTGTCTGCGGAGTGATTTCCATGCTGGCAATCAACCAGGGTGCAAGTGCCGAAGCCCAGCGGACGATCCAGGCACTTGGTAGTGACAATATCATAATCAATTCGGTCAAGCCGCCCCAGCGGGTACAAACCGGTAGTTCAGGTGGGCGTGGAGCACTTTGCTATGGACTTACCCTCGCCGACGTAGAATGTCTCCGCGAAGCGATGCCGGGGATAGTAAGGTCCGTAATTGTTCACCGCACCTTGAAGTATGCATATTACAATGGAAGGAATCTTCCCGTAGTCGTTATCGGTACCGAACCGGCATACCGCTACGTTGTCAAGATGAACCTGGCTGGTGGAAGGTTCATCAGCGATGCAGACGTGCTTCGTCACAAACCTTATTGCGTCTTGACGCTTGGATTGGCCGAGAGGTTGTTTGGTTTTGTCGATCCAGTGGGCAAGTGTATTCGCATCGGTGGTGAGCCGTTTGTCGTAGTGGGGGTCCTAACCCGTTTGCCTCAATCGCTGCTCGCCCAGACCGGCCAGGCAGACAACTACGCGATTATCCCGATAACCACCGAGCGAGATCGCTTCGGTGAATATACCGTAATGTGGACCAAGGGAAGCGCAGTGTTTGAACGAGTGGAAATCAGCCAGGTAATTTTCCAAATGGCTGATGAAAATGCGGTTATCGACGGTGTGGCCGTGGCCAGGAATGTGCTTCCGCGTACGCACGCTGAGATGGATTACGAAACGGTCGTCCCGTTGGAATTAATCGAGCAGAAGAAAAAGCAGATGTTCCTCTGGAACGTGATGCTCGTTACCATTGCATCGGTCTCGCTGCTGGTTGGAGGTATAGGGATAATGAACATCATGCTTGCCACAGTGGTTGAGCGTACGCGCGAGATCGGCGTTCGACGGGCGCTGGGCGCGAAACGACTCGACATTGTCGCGCAGTTCCTGGTCGAGTCGGTGGTGCTCACCACCATTGGTGGGGCTGTTGGAATTGTCCTGGGTATTTCGTTCCCCTGGTTGATAGAGCGCTTCCTGGGATTTCCGACGGTAATTTCTGCTTGGACGCTCATCTTGCCGTTCCTGATGGCTGTTCTGGTGGGACTTGTAAGTGGATTATATCCGGCGATGCGTGCAGCAGCGCTTAGCCCCATTGCCGCGTTACGGCATGAGTGAAATGCCCTTTCGTCTCATTTCACCTCCCCATCTACCTGCGCTAAGCAGACGAGTTTGAGACGTATGGAAAGATGGTGATAATCCTCCCGGAAGGTCGGGTTCAGAAGCGTATTTCGAAACTCGTGAATTTTTCGGTGGGTTGGCGGAGTTGATGTTCTTCTGCGGTAATGTAATGTGCCATGCGGTTACGGATCGCTGCAAGAAATGCGTCTATTTCTTCAGCCGGGCCTTCCAGAAGCATTTCGACGCGTCCGTCGGGTAAATTCTTGACGTACCCCGTGATTTTATAAGACCTCGCCAGTTGTCTGGCAGTGTAGCGGAATCCCACACCTTGCACCGTGCCTGAAAAATGTACTAATCGACCTTGGATATTCATTTCAATTTTCCTTTTGGAAAATCCAATTATTCATATTATACTAAGTTTGGCAAATCACGGGATACTCAATTATTACAATTCAAGTTTTGATTTGATAAGCATTACTTGCAGGGTGAAAGATGTACAAAAGCGTTTTGAGGGAGGGGGCTTTATTTCCTTAGGCGGTTTGGGAAATAAGGAGTTTGTCGGTGAAATCAATAGTCATGAATGAGGAATAGCAGGTCATGAAGATAAGTCGGATTTACCGGTTGCTTAGACTGATTACGATGATAGAGAGCGGTCGGGGTTATACCGTTTCGGAACTGGCAGAGGAACTGCAGGTGAGCCGACGCACGATTTTCCGCGACTTGAACGTCCTGGAGATGGCACGGATACCATATTACTATGATAAAGAGCGGAAGACTTATCGAATTAACCAACACTTCTTTTTGCCGCCGATTAGTTTGACGCTGTCGGAGTCGCTTGCAATGCTTCTCTTTGCACGTCGTGCGACCAGTTCAGGGATGGAGCCGTTATCGGCAGCAGGGGCGCGCGGAGCTATGAAACTCGAAAGTGTGCTGCCCGAATCGATCAGGGATTATGTTGGAACGATTGTAAAGCATATTGCGATATTGCCCGCTCCGACGGCTAAGCAAGATGATCTCGAGGATGTATTTGAACAACTCGTTGCTGCTATAAACGAGCATAAGGTTTGTCGGCTTGTTTATATCAGTTTTTATGACCGCAAACAGATTGACGTCACGGTTGAACCGTTGCGACTTGCGTTTGTATCGAGGGCATGGTACCTGGTGGGGTATTCACGTAAGCATCGTCAGCAACGGACATTCAAAATCAGCAGGATACGCAAACTTACCGTTTTGTCCGAGAAGTTTGATCCTGCTGATAAGAAGATTGAAGGAACAGATATCTTTGGCGACGCATGGAGCATGATTCCCGAAGGGAGATACTATAACGTCCATTTGCATTTCACGCCGAAGGTAGCCGGTAATGTGGCTGAGGTGAAATGGCACAGGTCTCAAAGGGTGGAATGGAACGATGATGGTTCAATAGAGTTTTATGTTCGCGTTGACGGATTGGGTGAAATTATCTGGTGGATACTTGGATACGGTGATCAGGTAAAGGTAATCGCCCCTGCCATTCTTGCCAAACGGGTAGCAGGTGTGGCAAGAAGGATGGTGAAACAATACTCTGGTAAATCAGGGTGATAAATTTGATGAGAGCATTGATTCAAAAAGTTGCCTGGGCTGAAGTGGATAGCATCGTCGGTGCTAAAACATCGTCAGAAGAAGTTCATCCGTCCGGACGAATTGAAGAAGGGATACTGGTTTATGTTGGCATAGCTTCGGATGATACCGTTGAGGAGGCTAAATGGTTGGCCAATAAGGTATCGAACCTGCGAATTTTTCCTGATGAGCAGGGTAAGTTGAACAAATCAATTCAGGACGTTCGGGGGGACGTCCTGATTGTATCGAATTTCACGTTGCTGGCTGATGCTACCAGCGGGCGTAGGCCATCATTTTCAGCTGCTGCTACATTTGAACAAGCCAAGCCAATCTATCAAATCTTTGTTGATGTCCTTCGTGAGCAAGGTCTGAATGTTCAGACAGGCGTTTTCGGAGCGATGATGGAAGTTCGAAGCCAGGCATCCGGGCCGGTGAATATCATCATCGATTCGCCACGTCAAGATTGAATCATATATTGCAACGTAGTGTGCAAGTACATTTCTACCAGTGCCTGGGCGCTGCTTCCGCGGCTTGGAAAAGCCATCCCGATCCTGCGGAATTGCGCTCCAGGCACTATTTTTATCGGACATTAGTACAACGGAAAAATGTGTGATTTTCCTCGAAGTAGTAATCCATTTGCCATCATCTCCGTCATCTTTTCAGTGATGGGTTGCTTATCGGGGGATTTGCTCGTAGCATGTATAGAACAATGTTCACAGGAATTATCCAGCACGTTGGCGAAGTGGTACGCTCGGCTGCAATGTCAGAGGCAGCGAGGGTGAGTATAGATTTAGGTCCGCTCGCGCAAGGCCTTATTGCTGGTGCCAGCGTAGCAGTCAACGGCGCCTGCTTGACTGTAACATCCATCAGGGATGGCGTGGCTGATTTTGATATATCTATCGAGACACTCTCTCGGACGACACTTGGTCAGCTCAGACCGTCTGATAAGGTAAATCTGGAATTACCCGTTGCTGCTGGGGCACCGTTGGCAGGACATATCGTTACCGGTCATATTGACGGCATCTGCCGGGTAATTCGCCTCAATCCTACCGGTAACGGTGTTGTAATGAGGTTATCTGCAGCAAGGGGATTAGTTGAGAACATGGTTGAGAAGGGCTCAATCGCTCTTGATGGTGTCTCGCTGACGCTGGTGGACGTTTCCTCGACGAGTTTCTCAGTTGCATTGATACCATTTACGCTGGAGCATACCACGCTTGGTCAAAAACGCATCGGTGAGGAACTAAACGTCGAACTGGACATCATCGGAAAGTATGTCAAGCGATACCTCGAAGCAGTTAAGGGGCAGGTAAATCAAGGTATATCAGTCGAAACGCTCCGCCAATATGGGTTTGTGTAGAATGCGCTAAAAATCGTCAGCACGAGGATAGAGCAAATGGTACAATCAGATTAGGAGTCAAGGAAAATAGAGTAGTTTTGACCGCATAAGCAATTATTGACGATAAAAGAGATGTTGATAGTCTCGACTATTTGTATCGAAGTGTATTTGAGCAAGGAAGGGTATGAGTCGAAGTTGCCCGATAATTGGTATCACGATGGGCGATCCATGTGGGATCGGCCCGGAGATAATCGTTAAGGCATTGGCTGATGAATCGCTATGCTGCCAGGGGCGCTTCGTTATCTTCGGGTTCAGTGAGATGATTGCTTATGCTGCTGACCTTGCCGAGGTTGATCTCCGTTGGTATCGCGATCATTATGAAGATTTCCTCAATTCCGCCTCCAGTATCAGTGCTCGGAGCCGGGCTTGGAGGGAACGACAGGATAATGATAATGGCAGCGGGCTTGGTGCTGACCAGGTAGATATCAACCCTGGAATAACGGTGCTGGATTATGACGAACTGACGATGCCAATTCTTGGTGAGCATCGTCCGAACCGCTATAGTGGCAAAGCGAGTATGGCTTTTCTGGAAGATGCCATCGATGCAGCCAAGAGGAGGCTTATCGATGCACTCGTAACCGCTCCGATATCGAAACATGCTTGGCGTCTGGCAGGATACAAATTTCCCGGACATACCGAACTGCTTGCCAAGAGGACCGGAACGAAAAATTATGCAATGATGTTTGTTGCACCTGCAATGAAGGTAATCCTTGCTACTACCCATGAATCCCTTGCAGAGGTTCCCGTGCATCTGACCATTGGGCGAGTTTTCAATCCGATCGACTTGGCAGATAAGGCATTGCGTGAATGGTTCGGAATAGAACATCCAAGGATTGCTGTTTGTGGGCTTAATCCTCACGCCGGCGAGGGTGGTCAATTCGGCGACGAGGAGAAGCGTATCATCTCACCTGCTATCCTAATGGCAAGCGAGGCAGGGATTGACGTCAGCGGTCCATATCCAGCCGATACACTTTTTCGCCAGGCATTAGATGGGCAGTTTGATTGCGTTGTGGCAATGTATCACGATCAAGCGATGATTCCGCTGAAATTGATTGCATGGTCTGAAGCAGTAAATCTTACTGTGGGTTTGCCGATTATCCGTACCAGCCCTGGCCATGGTACCGCCTTTGACATCGCTGGTAAGAATCGTGCCGATGCCTCACCGATGAAGGCGGCGATACGCCTGGCGATGGATTTAGCCCGACGACGAATGGAGAAAAATACTAAGACTACTGACGAAAGAGTTAAGAAGACCTGACTCTTCAGTACTTTTGTTCCTCGTCGCACAGTAATCTATTTTACCTTGCTTATGGAGTAGTTGACTTTTTCTTTTTGCGTGTTTTCCCAAGCGATAAAATACGATTAACAACAGCAAGATACGCCTTGGCAGAGGCTTCGACGATATCCGTGCTGATACCTCTGGCACGGAGTCTTTCGCCGTTGTGGGTGACTTCTATGGTGACTTCACCCTGTGCGTCTTTGCCGGAGGTCAGTGCGCGCAGCGAATAATCGGTAAGTTTCAATTTTATCCCTGTTATTCTGCCGATGGCTTCATAGGCTGCATCGATAGGCCCGTCGCCTGTAGCGGCATCGACGACCTTTTTGCCTTCCTTCGAGAGTGTGACCGTGGCCGTCGGTATGGTATTTGTCCCAGCAGTTGTTTGAAGCGATTCAAGTCGCCACACCTCTACCCCTGCAGATGCTTGCTGCTTTATCAATGCCTCGATATCCGCATCGTAGATATCCTTTTTCTTATCTGCTAATTCGATGAACTTCTGATATGCCTCGTTGAGTTGTGTTTTGGTGAGTTTATATCCCAATGCCTTTATCCGCTGTTCAAATCCATGTCTGCCGGAGTGTTTGCCCAATACCAGTCGACTTGAAGGCAGTCCAATATCTTCGGGCTTCATTATTTCGTACGTCCTGCGGTCCGATAAGATGCCGTGCTGGTGAATGCCTGCCTCATGTGCGAAGGCATTTTCGCCAACGATGGCTTTATTCCGCTGAAGATGCATCCCCGTTATAGAGGCAACGAGTCTGGAAGCAGGATATATCTTTGTCGTATCAATATCTGTCGTTGCATTGAAGTAATCTTCTCTGGTCTTGATAGCCATAACAATTTCTTCCAGTGCTGCGTTTCCTGCTCTCTCGCCAATACCATTGATAGTGCATTCGACCTGATCGGCACCCGCCGATACCGCAGCAAGGGAATTAGCAACGGCTAATCCCAAATCATTATGACAGTGGACGCTGATAACTGCTTTATCAATATTGGCTACATTTTCACGGAGGTAGCTGATAAGTTCAGCAAACTGTGCAGGAATGGCGTACCCGACGGTATCAGGAATATTTACAGTGGTGGCACCGGCATCAATAACGGCTGAAACAACCTCGACAAGGAAGTCAGGTTCGGTACGGGAGGCATCTTCCGGAGAGAACTCCACGTCATCAGTGTATTTCAATGCCCTTCGGACTGCTTCGACGCTCATCTTTACAATTTCGCTCTTGGCACGTTTGAGTTTATATTTGCGGTGTATCTGACTGGTAGCACAAAAGACATGAATTCGAGGTCGGGCTGCCCTTGCCAATGCCTCGCCAGCGATGTCAATGTCCTTTGCAATAGACCTTGCAAGTGCTGCAATGGTGCAACTTTTAATTTCCTTGGCCACCGCTTTGACTGCCTCAAAATCGCCTGGTGAGGCTATCGGAAAACCTGCCTCGATGACATCAACCTTTAACTGCTCAAGCATTTGGGCGACTTCCAACTTCTCGTTGAGATTCATACTGCAGCTCGGAGATTGCTCGCCGTCTCGAAGCGTCGTATCAAAGATTATGATTTTCCTTTGCTTAGCCATCTTTATCACCTTTCAATCAGCCCTGTCATTTTGCATTTTATCATAACCGATTTGCCTACTCCTGCTTACCTGACAAAAGAAAGTGCCAATAGCAGGCAGGTTGAAAATCATATAAAAAACCGCGACCGATTTCAGCCGCGGTAGTGAATAGGCATTCACCCGCAGCCGCTCAGCACAAAAGCCCTAACAACAACCCTGCCAGTTTTCCTTCGACCTTACCAGCGGTCGGGTTTACTTTACTCGAAATAGGACTTTTGTACCAGCAGCTCATGCTCTTCCTTGCCTCTTATTCTTATATTATATCACGCTACAGGTAGGAGAGAAGAACAAACTTTCAATTCGTTGGTGAGTTTCAAACCCTGCTCTGTAAGTTATGCAATTACGGTGGACTGTACAGACGCCAGCTTTTACGTTTTAGAATGCTGCTGATTTCTATACCATCGATATTTGACGAATATGCAGGATTGCAAGACAGATAGGTTCTAAAGGATTTGCTTTGCGAAGGATAGGGTAATAATTTTGTGAGACTGTCCATGATGAGAGATGATATTATCAAGCCAGCCGAGAAAAAGAAGATAACTGCTTAGGCATTGACCTTTTGTTTTGATTGGTGCGGGAGTGGATTAAGGGTAAGGGTTTTCAGTGTCGAGCTTGATGAAAGAAGGGTAAGCCGGTTTTCCTTTCTCCTGTGAGATTTTAGCCTAAGGGGGTATAATATTATTCCTGCAATAAACGAGTATTGGGCATTATGGATTTCACGTGTAGGAAGGAAAAAGACTCAAAAGGGGTTCACAAAGAAGTTCCTTCTATAAGACAAGAAAAGAGAAAGGAGCATACGGATGGAAAAAGCAATTCAGCGATGCGGTTTTGTTGCAGTTGTGGTATTTGTTTGCTTCGCTGCTATCAATCAGGGTTATGGAGCGATCAATTCCTGGGGCGACGTTCAGCCACCTGATCCATCCACGTGGACGAGCGACACAACTGCCTACATCGGTAAAGATGCCAATGGTGGAATAAGCGTTACCGAAGGCGACCACATAGTAGCCCATGAAGCCTACCTTGGTTATAATGAGGACGCATCCGGGATAGTCACCATTGATGGTGTAGGTTCAAGCTGGAACTGCTATAGAGGGAGTCTTTACGTCGGCGGTTCCGGTCAGGGGACGCTGGAAATCAGCAACGGTGGATCTGTCAGTTGCTGGTATGGATATATCGGCAATGAAACTGACTCGACGGGAGAAGTATCCATTGATGGTGCAGGTTCAAGCTGGTACTGCGAGTACCGTCTTTCCATTGGCTACTATGGTGGGGGGACGCTGGAAATAAGCAA
>JAGHBS010000212.1 GCA_021160865.1 Planctomycetota bacterium
CCTTGAAGCCATTCGACAAATCGGTCTGGAGGAAGGACGCCAAAACGTTATGTACATCCACGTGACGCTAATAGTTACTGTCCGTGCCGCTGGAGAGATTAAAACCAAGCCTACTCAGCATAGCGTACAGAAACTGCGTGAGATTGGTATAAGTCCCGATGTTTTAGTCTGCCGATGCGAAAAGCCACTCAGCGAGGCGGTAAAACAGAAAATATCCCTGTTTACCTCCGTCGAACGACGATGTGTTATTGAAGAACCCGATGTTACTGATACGATTTACGAAGTACCATTCCAGTTCATCAATCAGGGACTTGACGAATTTATCGTCCAGCGGCTCAACCTACCGGCTGGTCCGCTTGATTTGGGACCTTGGCCTGAGATAATCGAGAAAATTCGCCATCCGGCAATGCGGATAACAATCGGAGTTGTAGGAAAATACATCGAATTGCAGGATGCATATAAAAGTATTTATGAGTCGCTTGACCATGCTGGAGTAGCCAATAATTGTGGAGTAAACGTCAAAAAGGTATTGGCTGAAGATGTTATTTCAAAAGGCGCTGATACATTGCTGGAGGGTGTTGATGGGATACTCATTCCAGGCGGATTTGGATTAAGGGGCATCGAAGGGAAAATAAAAGCGGTTCAATATGCTCGTGAAAATTCTATCCCACTCTTTGGTCTTTGCCTAGGTATGCATTGTGCTGCAATTGAGTTTGCTCGGAATGTCTGCGGGCTTGCTGGTGCCGATACAACCGAAAATCACCCCGACTGCCCCCATCCTGTCATCTGCCTAATGGAAGAACAAAAGGGAATTACCCAAAAAGGCGCAACAATGAGATTGGGCGCCTGGCCATGCAAACTTGTAAATGGAACGCTTGCAAGGAAAATCTACAACGTCGATATCGTACATGAACGTCATCGCCATAGATACGAATTCAATAATGCTTACCGCGAAATCTTCGAAAAGCATGGCATGCGGTTCAGCGGACTAAGCCCGGATGGGAAACTCGTGGAAATAATGGAACTGCCATCACACCCGTGGTTCATCACGGTGCAGTTTCACCCGGAGTTTCGCTCAACACCGGTCAAGCCGCATCCCTTGTTTGTTTCATTCATAGCTGCTGCTATTAAGAAGAAAAACTCACAGGTGAAAACTTCCTCCAAGCAAGCCAATTGCCTGTGAGAATGGAAAATATGCAAAGTATGCTTTGCGGAAATAAACAAAATCTGCATACATCGGATATATATGCCTAAGCGAACAGACATACATAAGATTCTTATAATCGGGGCAGGGCCTATCGTTATCGGTCAGGCGTGCGAGTTCGATTATTCGGGCGTCCAGGCATGCAAGGCGCTCCGAGAGGAAGGTTATCACGTCATCCTGCTAAATAGCAATCCCGCTACGATAATGACTGATCCGGAAATGGCTGATAGTACTTACATCGAGCCGATAACGCTGGAGATGCTCGAGGTGATATTACGGAAGGAGCGTCCCGATGCGCTTCTTCCGACTCTTGGAGGACAAACCGCACTGAACCTTGCTGCCCAGGCACATGATGAAGGACTGCTCGAAAAATACTCAGTCGAGATGATCGGAGCAACGGCAGAGGTCATCCACCGGGCAGAAGATCGAGACGCATTCAAAGAAGCGGTCTCATCTGCTGGTATCGAGACGCTTCGAAGCCAGTTGGCGCATAATCTTGATGAAGCACGCAAGATTATGGAAGAACTCGGCTTGCCATTGGTCATTCGGCCTTCCTTCACTCTCGGCGGGACGGGCGGATCGGTGGCTTACAATGTCGAAGAGTTTGAGCAGCAAGTAAAAGCCGGCCTGGAAATATCGCCCGTCCACACCGTCCTGCTGGAAGAAAGCGTAATCGGCTGGAAGGAGTTCGAACTGGAAGTGATGCGGGATCGAAACGATAATGCCGTTATTGTCTGCTCGATTGAGAATTTCGACCCGATGGGTGTCCATACGGGCGATTCGATAACCGTCGCACCAGCACAGACACTCACCGACAGACAATACCAGGCAATGCGCGACGATGCCCTCAAGATTATCCGTACCATTGGTGTGGAAAGCGGTGGCTGCAATATCCAGTTCGCCGTCCATCCCGAGACTGGAAGAATGGTCGCAATAGAGATGAACCCCCGCGTCAGCAGGTCATCGGCACTGGCGTCAAAGGCAACCGGTTTCCCTATCGCAAAGATAGCAGCAAAGGTAGCTGTCGGTCTAACGCTCGACGAGATACCCAACGATATCACCCGTCAGACCCCTGCTTGCTTTGAACCGACGATTGATTACTGCGTCGTGAAGGTGCCTCGGTTTACTTTTGAGAAATTTCCCGAAGCGGAGGACGTCTTGACCGTTAGCATGAAAAGTGTTGGGGAAGTAATGGCAATCGGGCGAACCTTCAAGGAAGCCCTTCAGAAGGCGCTTCGTGGGCTTGAAATAAAACGGGCAGGTCTTGGTGCTGACGGAAGGGATGTCCGTGCCGACGAGATTAAACCCTCTGCAGTACGCCGACGGCTACAAACGCCGAACTCGCTGCGCATCTTCACGATTAGATTAGCC